>JAZDKH010000033.1:0-2473 GCA_043803325.1 Methanobacteriota archaeon
ATATTACCGAACGCAAGTATATGGATGAATCCCTCCAGGAGGCAGTCCAAAAACTCCGATTACTCTCTGGACTCACTCGTCATGATATTCTGAATCAGGTCAGTGCAGTACAACTCCTTCAGGAGATGGCACTCAATACATCAATCCAGAAGAAAGTCAATGAATATATCTCTCAAGCACAGGAAGCAACGGCCCAGATAGAAGCAACTATCGGGTTCACCCGGGAGTATGAGAATTTCGGCTCCGTGTCTAGCGGGTGGAAACAGATATATCTGATTATCGAGGGAGCGAAGACAGAGATTCCCCTTGGCCACGTCACCATGGAAAATCTGGTTCCCGAGGGCTTGGAGGTGTATGCCGACCCGATTATCAGGAAGGTCTTTTCGACCCTGATGGATAATGCCGTTCGCCATGGCGGGGAGATCACGCGAATCAGAATCTTCTGTCATGTAACTCCTCATTGGCTGACCATCATCTGTGATGATGATGGGATGGGCATTCCTACTCTGGAGAAAGAACGCATATTTGACCACAGCTATGGGAAGAACACGGGTCTTGGGCTATTTCTTGCAAGGGAGATCCTTTCGATCACCGGACTGTCCATCCATGAATGTGGTGAACCAGGGAAGGGGGCCAGGTTTGAAATCCTGGTGCCGGAAGGGAAGTTCAGGCAAGGGGAAAAATAATAACGCTCATTATATCTGTCTTTTATTACCAGAACCGGTAGTCTCCCATATCTTTTTCGATAGAAAAAATTTCATCCAAAAAGGAACTGATAAAAATTCATTTTGAAGAATAATATCAAAAAGGGTGATCCCTGTGTTGACTATTGGTAGATGGCAGGCGGATTCTAAACACAGAGATCAAGGGGATTTTCTTGAATATTACCTTCCTACAACAATTCCCTGATGATAACACATTCGATGGGGCTGTGAAGTGGGGTTTTCACAAGTATGCGTCAGATGTTTTTGGATGGGGGGATAGAAATCATCATTCTGTTTCTTGTGGTAGAAAGATAAAGATTAATTGGTCATCCGGACATATATAATTGCTGTAGGGCATTAAAACAAACGAATTTTAATTTAATGAGAAAATTATCCCCCTTTTATTAGGCATTCTATTTTTAACAATAATTTAGGACATTAATTAAAAAGTAAATGATATTTTTATTTAAAACTATAATCTATAATTATTTCTATGGAGTAATATGAAAGTTCCTATTCGGGAATTTCATTATGCAGAAAAAGGAAATAAATAATTTTCATATACACAGATAGATATCTTTATGCGAGACGACATCTCGTAATTCGGGACGCAACAGATAAGAAGCCTGCTGAACTTACACTCCAGTAGAAATTAAGGGGATATCACAATTTTTGTTGCGCGTAAGTTATTTAGGCAATACTTCAAAGTAATGTTCGAATATCAATCACTTGAAAAAAGGGTATTGCCGAGACTCAACACCCTAGAAAATCGTACATTTACCCTGCTATTTTTTCATCTCTTCTGAAATACCGATGAAACCATTCGGCTTAACAGCACTGAACCCCGGCAACCCGGCAAAGCTGTGTTACTCCCTTTGTTCAGTATTCCGGAGGTATAGAGTTCCGATTCCTGGTCCTGCTTCTCCATCCAATCACAGAACACACACAGTTTTCCTAGTTTTTCATCGTTATAAGTGGATAAAGGCAGATAATGATGAATTTATCAGGATGGGCAAAAAACCTATGTAGATACAATACATATTATCAGTTAGATTCATTCAGAACTTCTCAGTTTCCATGGTTATGGGTTATTCATAGTATTATAATAGGATTGGTCTATGCAGTGTAAAGTTATTGTTCAGGAAGGAGAAGATGGGTGGTTTGTGGTATCGTGCCCTTCTTTACCTGGATGTATTTCCCAAGGAAAAACTATCGAAGAGGCACTCACTCATATTAAGGAGGCAATAGAACTTTATCTTGAACCTGATGAGGATGATCTTAATCTGACGAATTCTGCCAAAATGATAGAAATTGCGGTATGACCAGATTACCGCGAATATCAGGTCAAGAAGTAGTATCGATACTTCTTCGGGTAGGATATACTATCTCCGGGCAAAAAGGTTCTCATATCAAGATGAAAAAAAATCTCCCTCATCGGAAAGTTACCGTAATTATACCAATTCATGATGAACTTGACAGAGGGACTCTTTTAGGTATTATTGACCAGGCAGGTCTGACAAAAGAAGAATTCCTTTCAATCTTCGATTCTCAATAATGCCTCCTTCTATGAGATCTCTTTTCCGATTCAAAAAAGAGAAATGAGCTCAATCTATCTCTTCTAACCTACAAATCCTTCTCCACCCTCTTAATCATAGTTTTCAGATCAAGCCAGATCACAAGAGTGCTCGTATCTTTCCCACCTCCGTCTTTCTTGTGTTTCCGAATAACTCCGGGAATATCCCGGGGACTCTCGTTTGAGGAGTGAGCAC
>JAZDKH010000034.1:0-5288 GCA_043803325.1 Methanobacteriota archaeon
GAGTAATATACTAAAAGCGCTCATCACAGAACTGATGATGATATTTCCGACCTCAAGAAGTGTCTCAACCCGGAGAGCATCCATTTCATCGGGCGATCCTTCTTCCCTGGTAAGGATGAAAACCAGGTTGAGGGCACTTGAATAGGGAATCATCAGGCTGAATGAGCCGGTAAGTTCCCCTGAGAACTTAAGTGTCACATAGGATGTGTCATCAGAGGTGAGCTGGTGTAATGCCGTGCCCATATAGTTCTCTGATGCCAAGTCAGAGATATGGACGTCTGGAACTGTCAGGGTCACATGAGCATTGGTAAGGCGGTAGAGCATTCCTCCCGACCGGCCCACGCCGATCGTGATCAGCTCACGAATGCCATCTAAAACTTCTTCAGGAATATTCATTGATAAATCAATAATCTATACTATCCGGGATAGTATTTCTCTTTTTTCTCTTCTGGTAATACACCAGAGAACCCTTTGAACCGGATTTTACATGACTGGATAGGTTTCGGACTGCTCTGATCTTTTCAGAGAGAGATCCTGAACAATTATCCACATTCCTTCAGGTTCACCCTTCTGACTCTTAAAGAGAAGAGCTTTGATAGATATTGGTACCCGTTGGCCGTCACATCTGATGAAATCCCGACGATATTCTTCTGATGTCCCATCAGTAAACACTTGTTCAAAAAGGCCCCTGGTATCAGTATCGCTCCATTCTTCTGGAATGAGGTCGAAAAATGACATATCCTTGACCTCATCTTCTGAACAACCGGTAATTTCAATAAATGGACGATTTACTTCCTGAATCAGACCTTCTTTATTGACATATACGATACCGTCCGAATTCAGTTCTAAAAGATTTTTATTTTTAACCTCACTTTTTTTCAGACGTTCTTCGGTTCTGTGTTTCGAGATCAGCAGGTTAATAATCTGAGTAAAAGCAAGGTACTGGAGCGTGCCTTCACTTCCTTTTTCCAGGAAATAATCGGCTCCATTTTGCAATGCTTCAATTGCATTGACTTCATCTCCCTGCCCTGTCTGGATTATAAAAGGAATATCACAGTTCGTTGATCGAATCTGCTTTAAAAATTCAAGACCGTTTACCTCGGGCATGTAATAATCAGAGATTATTATGTCATATTCATGGGTTTTCAGTAAGGAAAGAGCCTCCTCCACCGATTTTGCAGTGTCTACATAAAATCCTTCATTTGATTCCAGGATATACTTAACTACCTCAAGGAGTGCTTCAAGGTCATCAACTACTAATATTCGAACCATATAATATTCCTCCCTCATTCACAAAAGGGAACTGATAATACGGGAAGTAAGGGGGCTGGTAGAATTTATAGGTTTCTTGTTACTATTCAGATCTGTCTCAATGCTCCCTCCGTCTTCCCTTATAATGTATCGATATATTCGAACCTCGCCAGCATGAGCGTTCCATCGGTAGGGATAGACTTCACTGACATAATCAACACCGAAAAGAGCAGGGAGAACGAGAAACATACTGCCAGGAAGAATAAATGTCCAGTTCGTTTTCCAGCCTGGGTTCAGAAAAAAGTAACGATAATTAAGCGAGTTTTGAGATATTGATACAGACTGCAAAATAAAACGATCCCCTCAGTTATTCCCAAAATTAGGGTATATCAGGAGAACCAGCAGATCAATGGAACAGCGATAACATAACTCAGCCCGGCAATAAGAAAGAAAATATCCGGGTTCTGAAGAGATTTTTTACAGATATAGATATGGCTCTCTTTTCCATATCCACGGCAGAGCATACTCATGTAGGTCCGCTCACCTTGTTCAAAAGAGCGGATGAACATCGTCCCAAGAGTATAACCCATCTGGGTGATTCGATACCGGTAGGGAAGATTTCGGTTAAACGCATCAAAACATCTTGCCTGAAGTGATTGATTGATCTTCCGGGCCATATACCCAAACACAAACAGATACCGGATCATCATTCCGAGCGCCAGGATAAGTTCAGATGGGAGCCCGAGTCTTCCCGCTCCTTCCAGAAGATCCTGCAGGGTGGTGGTTGAAGATAGTAAAACAATAAAAGAAAAACAGATGAGAAATTTAACCAGAAGAATCGATGCAAACAGAACCGATTCGTAAAAAATATTGATCCCAAGGGGAAGAGCAACAAGGACGTGATATTCAGTATAAAATCGGTTGGTAAAAAAAATCTGAAACCCACAGATCATAATTCCGAAGGGGATAGCGGTGAGAAAACGTAAAAAAAAGATTTTTGGAGAAAGACGGGATACCCCCCAGAGGAACAACAGTAGTACGAAAAAAAATCCTGCAATGGTATAGACTGTCGGGGAATAGGGAATAGATACCATGGCGACGATTGCCACACAAACCACGATGAGCTTGACCCGGGCATCCAGATGATGAATAATACTCTGCTTCGTCGCAGAACGCTCGATCGAAAAGAGTTCTTCGATCATAAAATTTTTCCGAATGCCCTGAGAAATTCCGTTTCTGCTTCATCATAGGTGTATCCCATCTGGATATCGACCTCATGATCCTGCATCGAACTAATCAGTTTTGGCAGGACCGGAACCTCCAGGCGGATCGATTTCAACATTTCCCGCTGGGCAAATACCTCTTTCACTGTCCCTTCTGCTACAAATGAGCCTCGATTCATGACATAGATATATTCTGCAAGTTCTGATACCAGCGAGATGTCATGGGTAGAGAAGATGACTGCCATCCCATACTCTGTAGAAAGGTTTTTGATATACCCCATTAAGTCCCGGACTCCCTGGGGATCCAGACCTGCCGTGGGTTCATCCAGGACAAGTGCCATAGGTTCCATCGCGAGAATCCCCGCTATTGCAACCCTTTTCTTCTCCCCTCCGGAGAGATGATGGGGAACCCGGTGTCGGTAATGCTCAAGACCCACGATTCGAAGTGCTTCAGAGACCCGGTGTTTGATGGTTTCATCCTCAAGACCAAGATTTGTCGGACCAAATGCAACATCCTGCTCTACCGTGGGAGAGAAGATCTGGTCATCGGGATTTTGAAAAACTATCCCGATATTTTTTCTGACTTCGCGAATATTATCTTTGGTAATTGGTTCGCCATGAATCAGTACCTTTCCTGATGATGGTTTCAATATCCCATTCAGATGTTTGAAAAGGGTACTCTTTCCCGCACCATTTGGACCGATAACTGCGATTCTACAGTTCCTAGGCGCGATAAAATCGATCTTGTCAAGAGCAGAGATATTCCCCTGATAGATATGGCAGAGATGTTGTGTCTCGATGATGTGCATTGCTTCTCCATAGTATACGCAGGATCAGGAAAAAAAGAATAAGGTTTTATTCCCCGGATGGGGAAATTTTATTGTCAATCATTATGCTATCACTCCAATCGATGAACTCACCAAATTCGGTCTCGTTTTGGCGAGCAGGTAGATGACTACAGTGGTCATGATACCCTCAATTATGCCGATTGCTGCATGGTAGATTCCCATTGCCAGAAAATCAGAGCAATAATCCCGTAAACCAAGCAATCGTGGCTCTTTCTTGATTTCTTGTAAACCTGGAAATTATTATTTTCCCTGATTGACCATATAATATTTCGGATAATCGGGAAACTTGAGAAAGTGAGCAATAGTATTAAAACACTTTTATTGTTTTTGATCCAAATAAATAGTATTAATGCAAATACTCTTTGTCAAAGTTCAGATACTTTGTGTACGGAGTCACATCACATGCATATTATGGAAGGTTTCTTACCCTGGCAATGGTGTCTGGTCTGGTGGATTATCGCTATCCCGTTCCTTGTCATGGGAGTTATTCAACTACGCTCAATGATCAAAAAAGATCGGGATTATCTGCCACTCCTCGGAGTCTGCGGAGCATTCATCTTCATTCTGTCTGCTCTCAAACTCCCCTCAGTAACTGGCAGTTGCTCTCACCCAACCGGTACCGGTCTCTCGACCATGTGTTTTGGAGTGTTCATCACCTCGATCATCGGAGCAATCGTCCTGCTCTTTCAGGCATTGTTCCTGGCTCATGGTGGCCTCTCAACGATGGGTGCCAACATGTGTTCAATGGCTATTGGCGGCCCGATCGCAGGATACGCAATATACCGTCTCCTCAAAGATACGAACATCAATATCTATGTCACTGTATTTCTCGTATCCGCAGTCGCCGACCTCGTAACTTACGTCATCACCTCGTTAGAGCTTGCACTTGCCTATCCGGCACAGGTCGGAGGGATTCTTGCGTCTTTTGAAGGATTTTTTGCTATTTTCGCGGTAACGCAAATACCGCTCGCAATCGTAGAAGGAATTGTGCTGGCGCTCGTCTTCAAGTATATTGTTGCACTGAAGCCTGAAATTCTTCTCAAACTACATGTATTCTCTGAAGATCAAATCTCCCGAGCACAACAACAGGACAACACGATTGCCCAGGTGGAGGCGTAATTATGATCGGGAACTACAAACTCGAAATATTAACCGTTATAGCCATCCTCGGTTTCATTGCAGTTTTTCTTTCTATTAGTTCAGGAGGAAGTTATGAATTCAGCGGATCCGATGATGTGGGTTCACAGAAAATTTCTGAACTGACCGGTCAGCCAGTTGAATCATTCAAACCGCTCATTCCCCAGTATGAACCCCCATCCGGAGAGATTGAGGCAACACTCTTTGCACTTCAGTGTGCATTTGGAGCACTTATTCTTGGGCTCATCTTCGGGTACTGGATGGGGCAAAGAAAAAAATCACTCGTCTCGTAAGTTCGACGATTGAAAGCAATCTGAAGCACATCACACAACAGAGTGCATTCAGGTATATCAATCCCGGAACATTTTTTTGCATTTGGATTTCTTATCCTTCTGTCTCATATCACCTAGCCCTGTTCTACCCTTGATTTCTGGTATTGCGCTCAGCTTTGTTCTTATCCTCCCTGGTCGCTTGTCTCCCCGCTTGTATAGGAAAATACTGCTTGACCTGGCTATTGTGTACCTTGCCGGACTGATTGGGGTACTGCTGATTATGATCCCAACGATAGTGGTACTTATGTGAATATAATACTCAAAGCCAGGGATATCAGATATCATTATCCTGGTAGCCCTGAAGCAATCAAAGGGATCAGTTTCCACATCCGCAGGGGAGAGAAGAACGCACTGGTGGGACCAAATGGAGTAGGTAAGTCCACCCTGCTGCAGATGTTTAATGACATGATTCATCCGTATTCTGGCATCATGCTGTTAAATAATGAACCAATCTTCCTTCTCGCCACATATATGGAGAGGGTTAATGTTCCCCGGAG
>JAZDKH010000035.1:0-6926 GCA_043803325.1 Methanobacteriota archaeon
TACCATATCATAGCACCACCCCGGGTACATTCTTTGGTTAGAAGACCATCGCTCTCTAATTTTACTAAATGTGGATCGATTGATCCATTAAACGAAAATCTAAATACATCATTCATGAATGTTTTAATTTTTGATTCTCTAACCCCATTTGGAGAACCGGAGATGAAATACAATATTTCACGTTGAGTTAAATTGCGAGATAATTCTCGCCATTGGGTTCTATGAGTATTTACCTCATCATCTGTATGAGACATAACTTCTCTATTCATTCGGTTCGTTCGCTTCTTAATTACTATCGGTCAGACCCGCTGATAGATACTGAATATCTGATGGATAGCCACCAACCCGGAAAACGTTATGCTATCAGATATATCCGGATATTGTCTAGGATTTCTGCAAATCGGATTGTTATTTATGATCCCAGCGAAATTATTTTTACCGCCAATTAAAACCTGCGATACCGATGCAGACGTTCTTACTTCTGGAGAGTAATTGTGATCTGATGATTAATAATACATGGTGCCCATTAATTTATGAGATCGAAAAACGATGATTTCAATACATACCTATGATGGTATTAAGTAAATACCTCGGTTTTCTTATACTTTCGTCCCAGTGCATCTCCCGCTATTAGTGCATCAAAAGTCATCCCTGGTGTCACTGTAAATGGCTCACTATCCATGAAAGAACTCGGGTTGCATGCAGCAACAGCTACTTTCATGATATCATCTCTGGTCAGCTCTCCTTCACTTAATTCGGCAAATGAAACTGGCAATCCTACATTTATGCAAAAATTAATTGCCTCTGCAATTTCTATATCCGGTCTTTTTTCGAGTATTAACTGAACAATGGCTCCAAATGCCACTAGCTCGCCGTGGAACATATGGTGACATTGGGGCAGTACCGTAAAAGCATTATAGATTGAATGGGCACAGGCGAGGCCATTGCTTTCAAAACCTACCCCACTGAGATATATATTTGCTTCAATGATATTTTCCAGTTCGGGTGAATATACCTTCGTTTCTGCAGCCCGTTTCGCTTTCAGGCCATCCCGGATTAAAATATCATAACACAATTTTGCCAATGCAACGGAAGTATTAGTAAATTTTCCACCAGCAAAATTTTCATGATCAGAGGCAACATTTGCTCTGGCTTCAAAATATGTGGACAACGCATCACCCATGCCGGAAACCAGAAATCTGACTGGCGCCTGGAGAATTACATCCGTATCAACCAAAACTAATTCCGGATTTCTGGGTAGTAACACATTCTCTTCAAATACATGTTCTTCTGTGTAGATAACAGATATTGCACTAGTAGGAGCGTCTGTTGATGCAATAGTTGGAACCGTAATTACTGGGCCACCCTGGTAATAAGCCACACCTTTTGCCGTATCAAGGGCTTTACCCCCTCCGATTCCTACCGTTACCCTGCAGCCATGCAGTACATAAATATCTCGTAACCGATCAATTTCTGTATGTGAACATTCCCCGCCAAATTTTTCAAAAACCAAGGTTGCTCCGGAATTCTTAAAACTCTCCTCTATTATACCTTTTAGATTTTTAAATGCAAATCCACCCATAATAAACAGAAAAGGTCCACCCAACTGTGAAATATGGTGTTTGATTCGGGTAAGTTCTCCGGTCCCCTGAATATATTTTGCAGGTGATGCTAACACTTTTGCCATCATACAAATTATCGATCTTTAGATATGTTATTACCTTTCATGGGATAACCACCAAATTTTCAGCAGATATCCTCTATCATTATTATTGAGGTTGCACCATAGCATTTATTCTTCAATGCAAAACCAATTATGACAGAGAAGGCAGACCCTCCTTCGAATAAGACAAATAAACTTATCAATTTGTAATGCCCACTTTACTTTGGGCAGATAACTGTCAATCATATCAGATTTGCATCATTATCATTTAATATGGTGATCTATGAACGAAGAGATCCTTGCGTTAACACAAGAAGCTAAACAATATGCTGATCTCCTTGTCCCACTTCGGGATGAGATATCACGAGTGATAGTCGGACAACAAGTGGTCATTGACCGCCTCGTCATCTCTCTGATAGCTGACGGGCATATCCTCCTCGAAGGAGTTCCTGGAATTGCGAAGACTTTACTTATCAAAACCGTTGCCCAGGCTATTGATGCCTCCTTTTCCCGTATTCAGTTTACTCCAGATCTTCTCCCGGCAGATATCACCGGGACGAAGATATTCAACCAACAGAGTTGCTCATTCTCTACCGTAAAAGGGCCGATATTCAGCCAATTTGTTCTTGCTGATGAGATCAACCGGGCACCCCCGAAGGTACAGTCTGCCCTTCTAGAAGCAATGCAGGAGCGGCAGGTGACCATCCAGGGGGAGACGTTTCCGCTCCCGTCACCCTTTTTTGTTTTAGCAACAGAGAACCCCATCGAACATGAAGGCACCTATCCATTACCTGAAGCACAGATGGACCGGTTTATGTTCAAGATTCTTATGGGATATCCATCAAAAGCAGAAGAGGTGACTATTCTTAATCGTTTCACGGAGGGAGCGAAGATAACTCCAAAGCCGGTCATCACTGCTGATACGATCCTTGCATTACAGAAGTTCCTCCCCCGTATCTATGCCGATATAGAGGTTAAGAATTATGTTACCTCTATCATAGATGCGACTCGAAGGCCTGATGCATACGGTCTTCCACTCGCGGATTATATCGCGTATGGGGCTTCTCCCCGTGCCACCATCTTTTTAGTACTTGGAGCAAAAGCTCATGCTCTGCTCAGAGGGCGTGGATATGTGGTCCCGGAAGATGTCAAAGCGATAGCAACCGAAGTGATGAGACACCGTATCATCCTTACCTATCAGGCAGAAGTCGATAACATTACGACTGACTCGATCATCGCTCAGATCCTGCAGAAAGTTATGGTCCCCTGAAGGAGGAAACAATGCCAGCATGGGAAGACCCAGTAGAACTGGTACGACTTATCCGCTCCGTTGATATTATCACCCGGGCACGAGTCACCGGTCAGAAATCAGGGGTTCACATCTCACTCTTTAAGGGACAGGGAATTGAGTTCTCTGAGATCCGGGAGTATATTCCCGGGGATGATATCAGAGCTATCGACTGGAAAGTTACTGCCCGATATGGGGTGCCTCATGTGAAGGAGTTTACCGAAGAAAGAGACCAAACGTTCTTTTTTGTTATAGATCTCTCAGGATCTCATGCCTTTGGGAGTACCCTGAGTAAGTACAGGATGATGCTTGAGATCTTTGCAAGCCTGGTCTTTGCTGCAGTCAGGAATCACGATCGGGTCGGCCTGCTTATTGTCACTGACCAGGTAGAACAATTCATTCCGGCACGAAGTGGTCGTTCACACGCAGTTCATTTAATACATGAGGTGATGAACCATACTCCCAAATCATCAGGTTCAGATATCAGACCAGCGTTACATGAGATCCTCACCCGGCTCCGTCGTATGACCTCTGTCATAATCATTTCAGACTTCTGTTTGCCTGAATTTTCCCGGGAACTCTCACTTCTCAAACAACATCACGAAGTATTCGCTATACGGGTTACTGATCCCAGAGAAACAGAGTTACCTGATGTCGGTCTTATCGAACTCGAAGATGCAGAGACTGGTGAGCAGATCCTTGTCGATACATCAGATGAGTTCTTCCGTTAGGAGTTCAGACAAGTTGTATCAGAAGCAGATCATCAAATATGTACCAGATTCCGGAGGTGTCATGTCCCCATGGAACTGATAAGAACCACTGATGACTGGCTCATACCTCTGCAACGCTTCTTTGCACCTGGAATCCGGACGGTGAGACGATAATGCCAGGTTTTTATCATCAAGAATGGCTCGTACTCCTCATCGCCCTCCCGGTTTTATACTTTTGGTATATCAGGGAGACAAAGCGGAAGCAACAGGAGGCAATGGTATTTTCACATATCGGGTTTATAAAGACCGCCCTTGGTGGAAGAACTGGTTCAATGCGACCGAGAATGCTTCTCTTTATCAGTCTGGCTGCACTTGGATGTATCATCATTGGCCTTGCTGACCCTCATATCCCACTTGAACAGGCAAAAGAAGGAGTCAATGTTATCCTGGTGATGGATGTATCAGGAAGTATGCAGGCGACTGATTATCAACCTACCCGACTTGAGGCATCAAAGCAATCTGCAGAGATTCTGCTCAAACAACTCGATGATAAGGACTATACCGGCATCATCACCTTTGAGTCTGGTGCGACCAGTGCTGCGTATCTCTCGCCTGATAAAGAGCGGGTTATCACCAAACTCAGGTCGATACAACCAAAAGAGGGAGCGACGGCAATTGGTGACGGGCTTGCTCTCGCTATCGATATGGCAGAGTCTATCCCTAATCGGAAAAAGGTTGTTATTCTTTTATCAGACGGGGTGAACAACGCAGGAGTTATTCCTCCAAATCAGGCGATGCAGTTCGCGAAAGATGAGGGAATTCAGGTCTTTACTATTGGCCTAGGATCTGAACAGCCGGTTGTTCTCGGATATGATTTTTTTGGCACCCCGCAATATGCTACCCTTGACGAAGATACGTTACGAACCATCGCAACCGAGACCGGAGGAGAGTACTTCAGATCAGTGAATGACAAGACTCTCTCTGAAATCTATGCAAACCTGAATAAAGAGATCAAACGGGAGAAAGAGGAGACGAGTATTAAAGGCATATTCTTCTTTGCAGGTCTGATCCTCATCGTTTGTGAAATTTTGCTCAGGTATGGCAGGAGGCGAATCATCCAATGAGATATATTCTTTCTATCATTCTTCTTACCATTATATTAGTTGGAACATCGGTATTAGCCAGTGATGTATCTTTGAAGACGACTCAAAGTGAGTACACTTTTTTGGCCGGAGAAGAGGCACGGGTACCGATTGTAGTCGAGAGTACCTTTACCTCGACAAATGTCGGGAATCTTGCGTATACTCTGACGAGGAAGGAGGCACAGGGAGGGTTTTCATTCTCACAATCGAGCACACAATCTCAATCCTTTCCGATTAGTCCGGGAAGTTCAGAAAATGCAATATCATTAAGCTCTCAGGAACCGGCAGATTACGAGGTCAGTTTATCTCTCCAGTACCGGGATGATGGGCATGATTTTTCTGCAAATCTTCCCGCGTTTCAAGTACATTTCATCAATAATCAGTCTCCCTCACAGGGTCAGGGATTAAGTACGAATGTTGGGCAGAACTCCCCAGATAGGTCTCCTCTGACATCAACAACATCTGAAGTAAAGCAGAACCCACCTGGTCAGGCACAGGACCCATTCAATGAGATGGAGCAGCAGATGAATGCAATGCGTCAGCAGAATCAACAGCTCATTCAACAGGCCATCTCTAGCCAGGGCATGCAGCCATCCGGCCCGGGTCAACAGTCAAGTGCACAAAACGCCCAGCAGGCACTGCAAAATAATCAGATGAACACCCAGTCATCATCTCTCCAGCAACAACTCGCTCAGGAGGCTGAACAGAAGAAAAAGGATCAGCAGGAACTCTCGCAGAATCTTGCACAGGATCCGCTAATGAAAAAGATGGCACAGGAGCTGAACCAGGCTGGTTATCAAAAGAAAGAAGGTGCTGTATCTGCCCAGGGAAAGGGGGCCGGGAGTATAGAATTCTCTTTTGAGGATAAGACCGGAAAATCGGTAAATGTCCAGGGTTCACTACAAAATAATTCAGTACAGCAACTTACCGCACATTCGGATGAATCTATTCCGGTTCCACAGGAGCTAGCAGATGATTCACGGTACACTAATGAGAAAAGTGCCCTCGCGAAGTCTGGATATAATGAGGCTGGGGGATCTGAGATATTAACCCAAAATGAGACTCGGATTGAACAACAATTCAAAAATTCAGAGGGTAAAAACGCGACAATATCTTCCATTATTCGGAACGGAACCGTTGAAGAGGTGACGGTTAAAAAAGATGAAGAGGTGCCTCTCGGTTGGTACCTAGGAATCATCCTGCTAATTATTCTGATCTGCCTCTGTATCTGGGCCGGATACCGGTATTATCAGCGTCCTGGAATATCTCCTGAGGAAAGATCTGCGGAAGTGGTCAAAGAACCGGTGGATATTCTGAATGAAACCACCCGAATGCTCACCGAAGCAGAAAAAAAATTTGCAGCAGGCCGGGTGAAAGATGGATATTCCCGTGCAGGCCAGGCTCTCAGATTTTTTATCTCCTACTCGTATGGGTCAGGGGGTGCAGAGACAAGTGAAGAGATCGTTTCCATCGCACGAAAATCGGGGATACCTCATGAGGAAGTTCAGAATATTCTAACCCGTTGCAATCTGGTTGAATTTGCAAAAAATAAGGGAAATGCAGAAGAATTTGCAGAAATAATAGCCAATATCAGAATGGTGATCCAGGAACACCAATCCTAAGATCATCCTGTTTTTTCAGATTGTTAATTCAAAATAGGTGAAACGTCAACCTTAAGCCTTTTTTTATATTTCAGAATACCGCTATATATTTACCGGTTCCTCACCGATTACCATATCAGGCTAAAATTCCTTATATTGACATCAAGAGGGAATTGAGATCCAGGAAACACCCCTCGTCATTGAAACCTTGAAGAGAAAGACATTCCAATCTCTGAATGAGGAGGATTATCTGATTTGTATGACTGCGAATAACCTCTGTCAGATCTGTGGAAAACCTGCAATCGGAATGCAGATTTTTGGTTGCTGCCCTTCTACTGTCTGCGAAAACCATGCAGAAAAGATTCTGCTGACTATGAAACCAGGTGAAAAGAGCGAATATGGTTCCTGCTACTTTTGGCGCTATGCTTCATTGGAGGAATAACATGGGAGAAGTACATCAGCTTGTAGTGGTACTTATCGCTGCAATCATTATCAGTATCGTCGGATTTCTCTTTGGATTGA
>JAZDKH010000036.1:0-3650 GCA_043803325.1 Methanobacteriota archaeon
GCCATTGATGAACGGACTTGAGTTGCTAAAAGAGCTCCGTTCTTTTGACTCAGATATTCCATTCATTCTTTTTAGTGGAAGGGGGCGAGAAGCGGTGGTTATTGAGGCCATCAACACTGGTGCTGACTTTTATATCCAAAAGGGCGGAGATGCTAAGAGTCTTTTTGCTGAGTTGAATCATAAGGTTGATTATGCTATCAGCAAAAGAAATTCACGCCTTGCATTGAAGCGACGCGATGCAATCCTCGAAGCCGTGAGTCTTGTTGCCACCCTCTTTCTTGGCGGAGAAGTATTCAATAGAGCCCTTGCTGAGTCCATCACTCTCTTCGGACTGGCTACCGAAGTTGACCGGGTTCTTATCTTCAGACATGAAAAAGATGACGCTGGAGATCTTTCATTCAGATGTATATGTGGCTGGAACAGAAATGGGGAGCTCGAGGTACCGAAGAACTGTGTATTCCCAAGCGGATCATTATTCTTAGGTGAAGATATGATTCTCCAGGGAGAGTCTATAGTGGGTTCTGCTGAGTTATTTTCAGATCGGTCCCATAAATTCCTCCATAATCAGGAGATAATATCACTCGCAGCATTTCCGGTGATCGCTGGACGGGAGGTCAGGGGGATGATATGGTTCTGTGATTGCTTAACGGAGCGAGAATGGGCAGTCGTTGAGATAGATGCACTCCAGGCAGCCGCCTCAATTATCGGTTCAGCTATTTGTCAGGACGAAATGCGGTCAGAACTAGTTTCGGGGAAGGAGAAATATGCATCCATGTATTCTATGATGCACCAACTCTGTGATACTGTTCCTGATATGCTCTGGGCAAAGGATCCTGAGGGGAGATACATTTTTGTCAATAGAGAAACCTCTGTCCGTCTGCTTGGGTGTTCAGATTCAGATATACCTCTTGGAAAGAAGGAGAACGAGTTTATTGAGGCTGCTCAGGTCTCAAACCCGAATATAGCAGATGATGTCCATGATGGCGAGACTTCAGAGATTAGAATCCCCAGAAAAATCTTAAATGACAGATTTGAAGAGAGTAGGATGATCAATGGTCAACCTCTCCATCTTGACATCAGGAAAGTTCCCTTTTATGATCAGAACGGTGGTCTCATTGGAACAATCTCTGTAGGCAGGGATGTGACTGCAGAACGAGAGAAAGAACAATTATTCAGGATTGAACGAAAGAAATATGCAAATATTTTTCATCAGGTCCATATAGGTCTCATCACCTGCCTTCCTAGCGGTGAGGTTTCAGACATTAACCGCCGCGCTGCTGAGTTGCTTGGGAGGGGATCCGAAGAGATGCAAGGAATGAATCTTCATACAATATCTGGTTTAGGAGATACCGGACTTCTTCGTGACTTTTCTGCCGCACAAACGCTAAAAATACCAATTCATGGGAAGAGCGAATATCGAGATAAAAAAGGAAATGTGCGGGATCTGTACTATGGGGTGCAACCTTATCTTGATGAAACATCACACGTGATGGAAGTTCTCATTACTATAGATATGCATTATCAGGATTAACATCCTTATAAGGCTTTTTTTACAGGAGAGAGACCAGATCTCTAAGTACAGCTCCGGGATCTTCTGCTTTCACTACACTCGAAGCCAGGAGAACTCCAACCGTCCCGAGATCAAGTGCTGTTTTTACACACTTCCCTGAATGAATTCCTGCTCCAGTCAATACCTGGACATTGGGGTTTGCTTTCAGCGCAGCCTGGACAGAACCGGTGATTATTTCAGGATTCGCTTCAGCAACTGATACTGTCCCTCCGATAAGCTCAGGAGGTTCAATCGCAACAAAGTCAGGTCCTAAGGTGGCAACAGCAGAAGTCGTTGCAATATTATTAGAGCATATGCAGGAGAGCATGCCTTCAGCACGAAGGGCAGTGACATTCTTTTCGATATCGGCAATGGATAAGCGGTATTCGGAGTGGTTAACGAGTGAACCGATAGCTCCGACACTCTTTATCGCTGCAAGGGGAATCCTTCCCGTGTGAGCACCAGGTTCAACGGGATCGAAATGCTGAGCAAAGACAGGCAAACCGAAATGATGTTTTATCGGGTGTATATCCATATTCATCGGAGCGAGGGAGATTGTTACTCCACTCTCGTCAGAAACTTCTCTCGCCGCTTTCGCTATCCGGTGAGCTCCAGGACCGATGGACTCCTGATAACATTTAAGGTTAATGAGGATAATAGGGCTTTTCAATTGGTTTGTTGGCATGTACGTAAATTTAGGGTAATACTATAATAAATAAGCGGTGAATATACCCTCTGAACGGGTAGATATTAAGGATTAGGATTTTTTTTTCAGGTATATGGTGGGGAGGTATCTTTTCAAATAGGCTATCTTATAGGATAACACATCCCTCTTTCAAAATTTGAATTCTTACTTAAACAAAAAAGATATGAATAATCTAAAACAGAATTAGACTCCTTCATCATAGAGGAGTGAATAGTAACGACTTGTCATAAGTGAGAGAAATGGACCAAGGAACAGACTGATGATCCAGCCGATGATCCACCCGAGAATGGGAATAAAGGCAAGAACAATTTCAATAACCATGATGATGAACACGATGAAAAATACTGCAATAAAGAGTGCAATCAATGAAAAAATATAATTAACCCATCCGATCTTTCCAATGGTTGATACAATCTCCCCTATTGCAAAAGCTTCACCCAGACTATCAGTCCGTGCAAATCGTACGGAGCCGATGATACTGAGTAACATAAATATAAACCCCAGAATTATCGTGAGAATTATACCGCCGATCAATCCCCCCAAAATAGGAAGAATTGATTGCACCGAAAAATTTCCACCTGCACTGATGATGCCAAATATCGCATATCCTATTGTGGCTGCGAATACTACTATCGGCACAATCATGTACACGACGTTAATCACACATAACTTGATTCCATCGATGAAAAGAGTAAAAAAAGACTCTTCCTCATATGCCGGCTCTATCCCTCTCATTACTTTGACCGTATATCCATACATCACCGGAAATACGATCGAACTGATCACCAGCATAATCCATCGGACCCACTTTCCAAGCAGGGCATCCTGAGCAAAGCCAAATGAATTGCTTAAATTATTTCCAATCCGCATTATTTCCACCAAATTCTTGAATTTCTATTAGGTTATCCCTATTAATTAATCTTTCTCGATCTGAAGTGCAGGAATTCAAATACCAGATTTCGATATTGAAGTCAATCCTTATCTAAATTCATATTGACAAAAAAGATGAAATTTAACCTTAACGGGGGTTATTTTTCCCAACGGAATTTCCCTTTCGGAACATCAATATCAAACCTACATGAAGAACCATACTGACCTCTTTCAGAGATGGTTATATCAGATAGAGAAAGGATATCACGTGCTAAAAACAATCCAAATCCGGTGTTTTTACCAAATCCTCTTTCAAATATTGTTTCCTTTAAATCATCAGGGACTCCAAAACCATCATCCTCAACAGATATCCGAACCCCTTCACATGTCTCATGTGCAGTGATATCTATTCTTGTCAGGTGATCTCCATGTCGTATCGCGTTTTCTACAAGGTTGTAACAGACCTTTTCAAATAATGGATCGATCAGGATAGAAATCCCTTGAACATTAATATTAATGATAATA
>JAZDKH010000037.1:0-3313 GCA_043803325.1 Methanobacteriota archaeon
ATATTACCCCTGTAGTCCGCTGATATCGATTTTTTTGAGAAGAATCGATTCCGCAATCTGAAAGGAGAGGAGCATTTCACAGGGAATTCTTGAGGGTATCCGACATCTCGCAAAAAATTCGGAGAGATGCTGCAAATGTCCATTAAATCTCAATTATTCCCAATTCTTCATTCTTTTTCTCATCCTTCACATCGATAAGGAGTGCACACACTGAAGCAGCAACCAGGATGAGAGCAGCCACGATGAACACGGTATGATAGGCAAGAATCTCCGCATTCAGGGTAATCAATCCGGTCACCTCCTTCAGGATACCAGGCGTATGTACAATCACGATTGAATGCGTGGAGAGGGCAATCACATTATCCTCGATGGAATTATTGAGAATGGTTGTAAACACGGCAATGCCAAATGCCCCGGAAATATTACGGACAAGTGCAAGAACAGCACTTGCACTCCCGATCTCCTCCTGAGGAACCATGGATGTGATTGCCACCGTGCGTTGGCCCATTCCAAACCCCATTCCCAAAGCCATCACACTGAATGGAATGATCACATCCCAGGTTCCGGATCTAGGATCAAGACCAGTAAACAAAAGGATTCCAAGCCCGGCACCAAGGGTACTCAACGCAATGATATATCGGGCTTGAACCTTGTTCATCAGGTTTGCCCCGACCAGTGCTGCGATCATCATACAACCGGCAAAGGGGATAAACTGGAGGCCGGTTTCTGTGGCTGTGTACCCCAGGAACGTCTGATCAAATACCGGAATCAGGAATATCACCCCCATCATGCACATAAAAATTGCAAAGTTGTTGACCAGGGTGTGAAAAAACGTAGGTATCCGGAGATACCTGAAATCTATGACCGGCTCTGGGTGTTTATCGTCGATGCGATAAAAGATGTAAAAAAATACCCCTGATAATGCAAAGCAGAGAACAATCGGCAGAGATGTCCATCCCCAGTCATATCCCTGGTCAAGACCAAGAACCAGGAGTGCCAGTGCCAATCCAAGGGTTAATGCACCATACCAGTCAAATGACTCGCTCTTCTGATCACTAACCGATTCAGGAATAAATTTCAGAGCCATAAATATTCCGATGATGCCAATTGGCAGGTTAATCAGAAATACCGACCGCCATCCAAAGATATCGATCAACGGACCACCGACAAGCGGGCCAAAGACGGCTGATGAAGCAAATGCAGAAGACCAGATACCAAGAGCCTTTCCCCGTTCCTTTCGATCACGGAAGGTCACGGTAATGATGGCCATGGCGGTTGGATAATCAGCAGAACTTGCAATGGCCTGTATAATCCGGAATACAATCATTGAATCGAGATCCCAGGCAAGTCCTGCAAGAATCGAACCGATGATGAAGATAACAAATCCCCAAAGATAGACCCGTTTCCGGCCCCTGGTATCTCCAAGTTTTCCCCAGATTGGCACAAAAACAGCGTTTGCCAGGATATAGGCAGTTGATATCCAGCCGGCATCAGAAGTGATGATTGAAAAATCATCCATGATCTTGGGAACTGCCAGGGAGACCACCGTCTGATCCATACGGCCAAGAAATGTGCCGACGACAACGGTGAGAAGGATCATCCACTTGAGGTGATCATTTTCGTGCATAAAAAGGATTTACCTGAAGATCCAGATCTTCGAAGACATACCATTCTTCAGTTCAGGATACGCATCGACGTCGAATAGAATCGTGACTTCGAATTCCTGTTCCTGTCGTTTATCAGAGATGCTAAAGACAATATCCCCTTCTCTTGCAGTCTGAGTTATCTTCTCAACGGTACCAGAATACAGAATTCCCGGGAAGGCATCCGCGGTAAACTGAGCCCGTTGTCCGGGATGAAGGTCTTTCAGACCTTTGTCTTCCTTAACTCTGCCAACAGCACGGAGTTTTTCCCGGTTGATCATTGAGATGACCGGACTCTGTGCATTCACCCGCATTCCCGGCGTATCATCAATATGGGTTATAACGCCAGATGTTTTCGCATGGAGAACCTCACCGTCAACCTTTGCCAGGATCTGATTTCGTCTCACTAGGTCTCCTTCAATGACATATACCCGGTCAAGAATGCCGGAACTTCCGGGACTGATGGTAATGACCGGTGCGGTAATGGTTCCATCCTCAACATAAATCCTGCTCTGAATGTCGTTCCAGACAATCACTGAAGCAGCCCCGATAATTATCAGAACGATGACAAGTCCTTTCCAGAACCAGGGATGATTTCTGATCTTCATCACCATGTTCTTGCGTTCTGGAGACGGGACACCTGAGGATGGATCACCGGGTTTTGGGATATCCGCTGTTTGTTCAGGATCAGCCATATTACACCCCATCCGTGACAATTGAGATCATGAAGGCATATGGTTCACTTAATATCAATCTCATGATTTGCATCCCAGGGCTATTTTTTCTTTGAGCCGAAAATGCCCCTAAATTTCCCCGATTTCAGAGCCAACACCGATGCGATCAACAATATCACGACTATACAAACAACAATCCCGATAACTCCCCCATCACTCCCATGAAATCCGGAACTATTTTTTACATACGACTGGTCCGGCTCCAATGACAGGCTATCAGATGAGCCGGTACACTCATTTAATTCTGGATGGGCAAGGTTAATCCAGGTCGTTTCTGAGCAGTCATCTCCTTTGATATCCTTGAACCTGATCGTCAGGGGGAATGAATCAGAATCAGAACAGGTAAGTGACATCTTAAATCTGGCAGAATCATCAGACTCCAGGTTACCGACGACATACGCAGGGTTTGGATCGATACATGATGCCGGTTCGTTCACAGAGAGTACAATACTATGAGCGAATTCAAGTCCGTTATTCGTAATGTCTCCTTTCAGGGTGTAATATCCTGAAGACCTGATGACTTCCAGGTTACTGACAATCGGTTCCGGACGTATTTTTCGAAGGCCTGTCTCTACCGGAATATGCAGACTGACCTGGTGTTGATTGTTACCGTTTTTGTAACTGGTATCAACAGTGAGATTGGTTTCATACTGAGGGATAATATCCAGGGTTACGTTCTTCTGGCCATTCGGATCCAGTCTTCCAATAAATACCGATGATTGTGTCGACCTGATCCCTGTTCCCCGGGGGGTCAGGATAACTCCGTCAATTGCATCAGAGCGGGGATTTCCGACCGAAAGATGGATTGCATCCTTTCGATCCTGGGTATACATATCTGGCGAGTCAATAACAGAAACCTCAAGCTCAGAATTCTCCACGGTTATTGGGATATAATACCGCAGGGAACCGGACCCCATAAAATCCAGGTAAAACTTC
>JAZDKH010000038.1:0-2463 GCA_043803325.1 Methanobacteriota archaeon
CTACAGAAAAAACATTCCATTGTTTGGGAATTATTCCAACCTTATTAACATCTTTAAATTTAGAATGACCAATCCCTTTTCTGAACAACTCTCGCATCAGTGCCTTCTTCGCTTGTTCAGCTTCTTCAATTACTACTTCATTCTTGATAATGCATTCTTCTAAAGCCCAAAGGAGATCCGCGATTTGGCGTTGTTGTTCCTTATTTGGAGGATTAAATTCGTAACATGCGATATCCTTCCAATTGACATATGGATTAGTTGAGCCTCTTGACATCCGTATCGAATGCTCAGTGAAGGATGCACTCTGCATGAGAAATGGTACAAGTTCGGGAAGGAGAAAGTCACCTGAAGGTGAAATAATGAATGTAGTATTGGCACAGATTCCATCAAAATGGGGAATTGATACTTTCCGAAGGTATGTCCTTCGGGACCCATAAAGAATCTGACCTGCAGAAAACTTATGATTAAAGGCAGGACCCAGATATCCATCTCCTATAGTGCCCCACTCCTTAATCCGGAAATTATCCGTTTGCATATGTTCTCCAGCAACGAATTTATCAATACCACAGGTTTCCCGATCTACTCTGTTATTAACTTTTTTTGCCACATCTCCAAATTTGGCCAGATTTTTTTCTTTTGGAGATGTTTGAGGTTTTACCTGAACAGGGCTATTCGTTATTGATTTATTCATGGAATCCAGCCCCTTTCAATGCAGATTTGAGCAAGTGTAAAGCCTGATGAAGATGGTGACCACTTCTCTGCCAGGAATTTACTAATTCTTCAAGAGACTCTTCTTCTGAAGAACGATTATTTTTACGGATGTATTCATTGATCTTCAGACTCGAATCTTGCTTCTGAATATCATCAAGAGATACAACCTTGGCAAATCCCTCAATATCAGTAAATCTGTGATATACATCAAGAATCTTTTCACGATGCGAATCCTCAATAAAACTCTGTGTCTTTTCAAGAGTTACCTCATCAATTGCATCAATAAAGAGAATTTTCCCTTTTCGCTCAAGAGGTTTTTGCATCCGGCAAATAATGACACATGCTTCCATCGTAGAATTATAGAACAAGTTTGGTCCTAATCCCAATACACATTCGATAATATCTTCTGCTACAATTTTCTCACGCATTGACTGTTCATCTTCTCGGAAGAGAACCCCATGGGGAAACAGGATTGCACAACGTCCTGTCTTCGGGTTCAGACTTTTGATGATATGTTGGAAAAATGCATAATCTGCACGGCCTTGGGGAGGGACCCCATACAAATTCCGGCCATATTTATCAGAGGTAAAAGCATCACGATCCCACTGCTTAATTGAGTAAGGCGGATTGGCAAGCACCATGTCAAATTGTTGAAGTTTATCAAGTACCACGAACTTTGGGTCTGCAAAAACGTCTCCACGGTGAATCGTAAAGTCATCAATTCCATGGAGAAACAGGTTCATCCGAGCGATTGAATAGGTAATCAGGTTGATATCCTGCCCATACAGCTTCAGGCTGCGGTACTCTTTCCCCTGTTCTTTCAGCTGGAGAGCTGCCACGAGGAGCATCCCCCCACTACCACAGGTCGGATCATAAATGGACTCGCCTTCCTGTGGATCCAGCATCAGTGTCATCAGCCGGACCAAAGTTCGATTGGTGTAGAATTCGGCTGCCGTATGCCCGGAATCATCAGCAAATTTCTTGATCAGGAACTCATACCCTTGCCCTAGCTCATCCTGTGGTACATGGGAAATTGAAAGACTCTGCGATGAAAAATGCTCCATTAAATCCTTAAGGAGATCATCGGGAAGACGTTCCTTGTTTGTCCAGGGAGCATCACCAAATATTTCTGCCAATTGCCCAGAATTAGCATGCTCAATCTCACGCATTGCCTTCTTTATAGCTTTTCCGACATCCTTAGTTACACTCCTGACAGTATTCCAGTGAGCTCCCTCAGGGACCAAAAACCGGTGTGATTCAGGAAAAAATGCTCCCTCCTCTCCAAACTCACTTACTACAAGGGCAGTCTCCTCATCAAATACATCACAAATCCGTTTGAAATAAAGAAGTGGGAAGATGAACTGCTTGTAGTCACTGGGATCAATAGTCCCCCTGAGGTACTCGGCTGCCCCCCAGAGATACCGCTCCAGTTCAGCTGATGCAAGTACTTCAGCCATTAGAGCACCTCCATCTCATCAAGCAACTTCTTAAATTTTGCTTCCGCAACCGCGTGTTCATTGACAGCCTGCTTTAGATTAACAAGTGTTTCCTGAACTGTAATTCGAATCTCTTCTATAACCGGTATTACATACAGGGAGATATTTAGGCTGAAGTTTCCCTCACTAATCTCCTTGAGGGAAGCAACTTTGGAAATGCCGTCAATATCAGAGAATGATTCGTACGAATCTAAAATCTGCTCTACGTGGGAATCGAGCAGTTCGTTCTGGTTTTTCCCCATCTTATAATGCCCAG
>JAZDKH010000039.1:0-4815 GCA_043803325.1 Methanobacteriota archaeon
GTACCTCAGGAATGTCGCCCAGATCCTGAAATTCTTTTCACATGGATCCTCTATACCCGGTCAGATATACCAGATATTATGACACATACCATGGATCTTGTAACCTGTCCCTTTTGTACGCCCGGAACCAGTGAGATCATATTGGAGAATGATCTTTCATATACAAGATATGACAAATACCCGGCCTCTCCCGGCCATCTTCTGGTACTCACAAAGCGCCATATCCCATCAGTATTTGATGCAAACAGGAGGGAATTGGACACCTTGTGGGAGCTGCTGAATAACGCGAAGCACTACCTTGATGACCAGTTCTCACCAGATGGATACAACATCGGGATCAATGACGGCGTCTCTGCCGGTCAGACCATACCCCATCTGCACATACACCTCATCCCCCGATATATCGGAGACACGCCAGATCCCCGTGGCGGGGTGAGAGGAGTTATCCCGGATAAACAGAAATATTAGCTGACTACCTGACCCATTCGTCATCTGAAAAGCCTCAAGGTATTTTCAGATCCACCAGGGTACCAAAAGCAATGAAGTCTATGAAAATCAGAATTATATGAAAGGAATGATGCGTGTATGACCCCCCTGTCTGAACCACTGCAGACAGACCTTCTCTTCCCTCATGAGGAGAGTTTTTCTGAAGATGAAACCACAATCAGAATGGTTGTAGCAGCCATTTCTACTGCTAAAACCAAAGGGGAACTCGGAAGAGTACTGGCTCGTGAGGTCGGCAGATATACCCTGCACGATCTCCAGGTAATCGGTGGCCGGCTCCATGCCGAGCTGATCCGACTCCCACAACCATACCGATCCCGGATCAGTCCATACCTCACCGAACAGATATTTGGCGGCCACCACCAACTCGTCAGTATGTTTCGGTCTGACCAATTTTCTGCCATGACGGGTCCGATCACTGATGAACTTACGTTCAACGGATTTTGTGAGATCATCCCGATCGGATGCACCCAGTGGGATGAAGCAGACAGCCGGCTACCGGTCCGTTACACCACCAGGCACCGACTTTTTTACTATCTCATCGCTGCCTTCATGATGTTTGTCTTAGAGCGTCCGGGTCATCCGGTTGGAACACCATTTCCCGGGGGATACAACGTTGAAGAGCGGAACGGATCCTTTTACTGCCTGATCAGAGATCATGAAAAAGAGGTACCATTCTCAATCTGCAACTTCTGTCCGGCGCTCCAGTCATCTGAAGATCCGAAAGGTTCCTCCTGGTGACCATTTCAAGAGGCCCAAGAGTTGACACTAGAATACTCTGACAACCTAAGGCAACCTAATATCTAAGATATGACTTCCTCCCCGGTTGTAGACAGTATCCTTTCCGCACGATATCTCCGGAAAGGCGAGCATAATTTCGAAGATATCTGCCGCCGGGTTTCTACGGCCCTTGCTGACGAGAAGGACGAGCAAGACCGCTTCTATGAAGCAATGATCTCGCTCAGGTTCCTTCCAAACTCTCCCACCCTCATGAATGCAGGAACCGGTATCGGCCAACTCTCAGCCTGTTTCACCCTGCCGGTACCGGACTCGATCGATGGGATATTTAATGCCATGAAACAGGGGGCTATCATCCACAAGACCGGAGGGGGAACCGGATACAACTTCTCCCAGATCAGGCCGGAAGGGTCCCCGGTCAGATCCACGGATGGGGTTGCTTCGGGACCGATCTCATTTATGCGGGTCTTCAATGCTGCCACCGACGTCATTAAGCAGGGCGGAAGGCGTCGCGGTGCCAACATGGGGATCCTCAATGTCTGGCATCCAGATATCCTCGCTTTTATCAAAGCCAAGAAAGAGGAAGGGGACATTGCGAACTTTAACATCTCGGTGATGGTGAATGACCACTTCATGAGTCTGGTGGAACAGAAAGCGTTTGATACGATCTGGCTCACCCATCCTCACTCAGGAGATACGGTGACTGTCGGCCAGATCTGGAATGGAATCGTTGACGGGATCTGGAAGAACGGAGAACCTGGTATTCTCTTCTTCAACGAGATAAACGATCACAACCCGACCCCCCATCTTGGAGAGATAGACACCACCAACCCCTGTGGTGAGCAACCTCTGCTCCCGTTCGAGAGTTGTGTCCTCGGAAGTATCAACCTTGATGCCTGCCATACAGACGGATCATTTGATGAGACGCTCCTTGAAGAGACGGTCCGGATGGCAGTCCGATTTCTTGATACCGTGATCGACCGCAATGTGTATCCTATCCCGGAGATCGCTGAAGCAACCCATAAAACACGAAAGATCGGTCTCGGAGTGATGGGGGTTCATGATGCCCTGCTCCGGCTCGGGCTTCCCTATGATTCAGCAGAGGGCAGAGCCTGGTGCGAGAAGGTGATGGAGTTCATCACCCAAACCGCGGTGGATGAATCCCGGAGACGGGCGGAGAGCATGGGGGCATTTCCGGCCTGGGAAGGAAGCATCTGGAAGGACTATCCGGTCCGGAACGCAGCAATGACCACCGTTGCCCCTACCGGCACAATATCCCTCCTGGCAGGATGTTCCAGCGGGATTGAACCGATCTTCTCGTTTGCATACACCAGAAAGAACACCGTTGGTAAAACATTTATCATCGTTAACCCGGTCTTCAAAGAGGCTTTGCAGAATGTGCTTGCTGGCATGGGTATGAGTAAGAAAGATCTGAACCAGCGGATTGACGAGGTTATTGAGCATGTACATAAGAAGGGAACGATCCAGGATCTCTCCTGGCTGCCAGATACGTTTCGGATCCTCTTCCGTACAGCCCTTGACATCTCATGGAAAGATCACATCCAGATGCAGGCCACATTTCAGAAGCACGTACATGCCTCAATCAGCAAAACCATCAATATGCCCTCTTCTGCATCAAGAACAGACTGTGAAGAAGCCTTGATGATGGCATGGCGTCTGAAACTTAAGGGAACCACTATATATCGGAGTGGCAGCCGTGAGACAGTCGTTTTAGCCCTGAATGAAGACAAGAAGGATCCCGTCCCGGTCCTGCAGGGCGATGACGGCCGCAGACTACCTGAGAAGCTTCCCTCACTCAACATCGAACGACCCAAGGAACTGGCTGGCAAAACGTATCTCTGCAAGTCAGGCTGCTGCAGTTTGTATGTGACCGTGAATCTCCTTGAAAGCAAGCCGATCGAGGTCTTTATCAGGACCGTCGGGATCGGGGGCTGCGATGCAAATAATAGTGCTCTGGGCCGGGCGATCAGTACAGGACTGCAGAACGGGATTCCGTATCAGAAGTTCGTCAGGCAGTTTGGGAAAGTCAATTGCATATCAGCGATCAAAAATCCCTCATCCGAAGGTCTCTCCTGTGCTGATGTTGTCGGCCGATGTCTTGACCTCGCCTCAAAGAACCAGAGTATCACCACCCTCAAAGACTGGTCGATAAGCAGGGCTGATGAAGTACGGCTCTGCCCCGAATGTCAGCAGCCGTTAGATTTCGGCGAAGGGTGCAACCAGGGGATCTGCAAGCACTGCGGCTGGTCCGGGTGTAGTTAATTCAGATCTTTTCCAAACCGATATCGCACCTGCCAGTTTTTCCGGCGTATCACCCTTTAGTCATGATGCATACTCAACTCCTGGGTACATCATAATCCCTCACATGAGAATAATCAGCCTTATCATTCGATTATTCCCGGGGAATCAATTTTTTCATAATATTTACAAACCTGGTATTGCTGATCGGGTGATGGCTGATCACCGTACCGTTATACAAGATACAAAAGGTTCCAAATGCACAGGGTGACTGTTGCACAGCCTTTGCACCGTCAAGTTCAATAAGATGAGGAGTGAGATGAAAGGTATTCCTCGCAGTCTCCATAATTTCCTGAACATTCTTCACCGAATACGGACATTGGGCAGACCTAAAAATTGTCAGACCATCCGGATACTCCGCAGCTCGGCTCCCCAGATCTGGTTTAAAACCCGGAAAGGGAGATGAAGGATCAAAGCGATACACCAGTAACTCAAAATTCGGGGCAGCCGAATCAACCACCACAAAACCTAGTTTCAGAAAGATATCACGTCTCGCCATAAATGACCCGTTTCTGGTGACCACGGCAACACCAGCCAGATTTTCCTTCTGTGCATCAGTGATACATTCGGTGATCAATAATGAGCCATATCCCTTCCCTTTGTACTCCTTTCTAAATCCGGTAAAAATGCACTGAATAACCAGGTATCCATCTGCATCAACCGGGCGATGGGTATATATTCCCGGCAGGTATTCGATCATTCCCTGGTACCCGTCCTTCTTGGAGAAGAGAACTTTCATTCTCAGCCCTTTCGGATAATACTCGGTAAACCAGGCGATTTTTCGCCTGAGTTCCTCATGTTTTTTAAGATCCTTGTACCCACAGACCCCATAATCAGAGATATTGTCAGGAGTAATGTCAATTATTTCGATATTGTCCATGAAGGAGATGATCTGTTGAACCATAAATACTCATGGATTATTCCCCTCGTAAAAATAGTTGGCCCTGATGACACCCGTATGGATAATATACGATTTAGCCACCGGAGTATTTGCCCTGGCGGTGATGTGGTTTGGTTGATAAAATAGATTTATAAAAGAATATCTGATCATGAGATTATGTTAATTTCAGATGCGATTCATGTGATACATAGCATTAAGTCATGTGAGAACGTAGGAGATCTCAGGAGGAGATTACCATGTCTACTCATGTATTCATTCCAGACCCGGTTATTGACCACTTTCTCCATATACCTCTCCAAATCCCGACGATAATCATTTTTGCAATTTTGGCAATATTTGGAGTAATAATCCTG
>JAZDKH010000040.1:0-3865 GCA_043803325.1 Methanobacteriota archaeon
CGCCACCGCTTCCCTTTGATACCATCATCTTCATCTTTGTTTTCATCTTTCCGCTTTACTTTACTTCCCAGTTTTTTATGATGAGTATAATGAATGAGCGGACGCTTCGACAGGGAGAAGTTCTCATTGCTGCGCCTATCAGACCTATCGTTCTTATCATGGGAAAGATGATTCCGTATGCCATTGGTATGTTTATTGTCGTTTTCGCCATTTTATTCTCAGTTCAGGCGGATATTATGGCAATTTTTCCTCTCATCCCGGTTATCCTGTTCTTTCTCGCATTTGCACTCTTTATCGGTATGGTAGCGCGCAGTTATAAAGAACTCTCATTCATCTCGATATTTTTCTCAACCATCGCAACTTCATACCTTTTCTTCCCAAGTATCTTTGCGAATGTTCATATCGTAAGCCTCCTTTCTCCGGTTACTCTGGTTGTCTATGTGATGCAGGGAACCGGGTATACCCTGACTGATTACCTGTATTCAACATCACTCTTCTACCTGACTAGTATCATCCTTTTTGTGATCTGTATTAGAAACTTTGGTGAAGAACAACTCTTCAGCGAATCGGGAATTTTGGCAAAACTCACGTTATTTCTCGCAGGTCTTGTCCTCCCACGATACTGGTTGGCATCCCTCTTTTTCATCGGGATGATAAGTATACCCTTTGTACTGATGGCCCAGATGATGTATCTGGTCCTTTTTTTTAATCTCCCGATGCCTGCGTCATTAATTTTAATTATGCTTCTGGCAGCCTGGACTGAAGAGATTGCAAAAGCTGCGGGAATTTTTGCCCTGATTACGGCAATGCCTGGTTTTTTGAATGTAAAAACTCTGACGATGGCCTCAGCTGCCATTGCTTTTGGATTTCTTGTTGGTGAGAAACTTCTTCTCTTCGTTACTATCTCTCAAATATCTGATTCGGTCTTTGGAGCAGCACTCTTCCTCAGTGTGGGTATGCTCTGGATGCCATTCCTCCTTCATTTAGCTGGGGTTTTCATTACCGGAGGAGCAGTCCTGGTGGGGGGGAAAAAGGCACTGCCAGTCGGCCTGATACTCGCTACCGGGTTGCATCTTTTGTATAATCTGTATATTCTCAGGGGGTGGATATGGTGAATCTCTTGAGAACCTGGGTCATTGCAAAGAAAGAACTGCATGGACTTGCAAGTGAGAAGACCATCCTTCTTGCTATCCTGCTTCAGCTCTTCATCGCGATGTTTTCATCTTTTTTGATGGTTGGTCTCTCAGCGATGTATGACCCTTCAGCGTATGGGCGGGTGAGTGGTGTCCAATATGGAGTCGCAGTTGCAGGAAATGATACCATTCTTCCTGGACTCCTAAAAGAGAGCCCATCATTTGTTCCGTATCAAATGGATCTCTCTGTTGCTCTTGCTGCTTTAAAAGAGCGGAAACTAGCCGCGGTAATCTGGGTCTCCGGAACTCTTCCGGATGAGAAAGATCCGGTTACCCTGACATTGTATACGATAAAAAATGATATTCAGTCAGCTGTTATAGAAGTAAAAATCAAAGAGGTTCTTCTAAAATACGAGGATATTCTCCGTGATGTGAGGAGTAAACGAATCACCAGTCAACCGGTTCCTTTGACCTCTTTGCGCCCGGGAACTGTAAATACCTTTTATGAGTTTATTTATGGCCTTCTGATTCCACTCTTGTTATTTATGCCAGCGATAATCTCTGCTGGACTGGTCATTGATCTGATAACCGAAGAATATCAGCAGCAGACGCTTGATACACTCCGGACAACCCCTGCTGCATTGATAGAGATAGTCGGTGGAAAGCTCCTAGCCTGCCTGATTCTTATTCCCATAGAGTCAGGTCTCTGGCTCGCGCTTCTCACATTGAATGGGATAAAAATTGCCTCTTTACCTGAAATTCTTCTTCAGGTTACCTTCACATCTGCAGCATTGATCCTTATCGCAGCCGTTATCGCGCTTCATTATCTGGACAGAACCAAAGCCCAGTTCATCTTCTCTACTGCTGCGGTAATTTTACTTCTCCTCGCGCTTGCATTCCCAAATAATCCATTGAATCTTATCGCACTCCTTGCATCCGGATCTCCGGCTCCCTTCCATTGGGCTATCCTTCTTGCATCAGGTTGTCTTTGTATCCTTCTTCTTATGATTATGCGTGCTACTGTCCGGAGAGTATCTATATCATAATGGCAGGGACATATAGAAAGAGCACCCTCAATAGTTTTCGATAGATTCATGCCTGATTTGAGCCATATACCTTATCGTGGCTGATACAATATCATCATCAATCCGATGGGGTTCATTTGGGAGTGAATCAGAGAGACGCGATTATGCGGGATTCTGGCGTCGCCTGGCAGCCGCTCTTATTGATCTAATAATTCTTATTTTTATAGCAGGAACAGTATCTGCGTATCTTGGGTTTGGTGAAGGATGGAGGATGTTTCTGATGATTCTCCGCAGACAGGAGGTAATTGCTGATGATGGAACAGTAATCACTTCATTGATACCGATGCCGGTCGGTACATTTATTCTTGTTGTATTCATTTTGATTCCCTGGATATACTTTGCTGTTCTCGAATCTTCACGAAATCAGGCGACTCTTGGTAAGATGGCATGTCGGGTGCAGGTATCCGATCTTCATGGAAACCCGATAACATTTGCGAGAGCTACACTTCGTCATTTCTCTAAATTCATCTCGTTTCTCCTATTTTTTGCGGGTTTTCTCTGTATCACATATACGCGGTACAGTCAGGGATTTCATGATGTGATAGCAGCAAGTCTTGTCTGGTATAAACGAGAAGTCATAGAATTGAATTGAATGGAATAATCTGAATCAGAGAAACAATCTTCGGTTATATATTGGATATATTGGTGGAGAAATTTATCATCCCAATGGTTTTTTCCTCTTCTCTGTTTGATATTAGTTCGACTGTCAATCTGTGAAGGGTAAAATAGGATTAACCACAGCATGAGGAACCCACTATTTGCTGTTGTATAGGAAACTGCGAGTTCCATTTACTTAAACGATCAGCTAATGTTGGTAATGAATCATCAAATTTCTCCGGGTTTTCTGATTTTACTTTACATGTATACTCTCCCAGAGCCTTCCAGTCTTTCACTTTGATAATATCTCCAAGTGACTCATATTTTGATAATACCGTAGTCGTATTATCAGATATTTGATCAGTCGTGTTACCATCAGAAATCAAAGTTTCATTGACGATATCTGAAGAACAGGTGGTATTATTTCGAGCGAATATTAGTCCTGTTTTAGGCGTTCTTCCTCCAACTATCGGGATATCATCTGGCAAATAATCCTCTTTCGGTAAGGTATTTGATATGGACTCAATTTCTAATGATAGTGCCTTATTTTTATCAGGCACAATTGTTTTGTTTCCGATGCTGCTATTATAGAGTTCTTCTTCAGCTGTCACCGAAAGGATTCCTCCAACCATGATCAAAAGAATTAAAATACTGAAATAGGAGGCGATTATGAATTTCATATAATCAATCTCGGATTGAAATGATAAGTATTCTTCAGACCTTGAGTGAGGTCTGACAAGGATGTGAGATTATTCTCTATTATATTGGTGGATGGAACTATCCTGATTTAGGAAAAAAATTTCCGCGCAGTCTGGAAGCATGTGGAGCTCTATTCCTCCATTTAAACTACGCAGAGATATTCCGGAGAGTTCATCAGATGAACAGATTATTGTCTGTTCCGGATGTGTTCCCCTCTGAATCGAGCAATTTAGCGAGATTAAATCACCTGCAGAAACGACCATTTTAAGTCGTCCTGATCCTGGATGTCCTGAAGGTAGAACGATAAGAGGGGTATGCCATGTTCTGACCAGTTCAAGGAGAAGTTCCGCC
>JAZDKH010000041.1:0-10982 GCA_043803325.1 Methanobacteriota archaeon
TAATCCAGACTGTTGACGAGCCACTTTTTGTCCTGAATGAATCTTATGCCATTGTTTTCGCAAACCGGGCATTTGACACTACATTTGGCGTTAACAGAACAGATATAGAAGGAAATTCTGTTTTTACCATCGGAGGCAGGATGTTTGATCTCCCTATTATCAGGGAAAAATTTGAACAGGTATTCCGTGAGAGGAAGGTTCTCGAAAGTTTTGATCTAAACCATACGTTTCCAAAAGCAGGCAGGCGTACGTTCACAATAATTGCCAGTATGATGAGACGGTATGGAAATGCAAACAGTGAACAGATGGTTGTCAGGTTCATCGATATCACCGAGAAGCTAGCATCAGAACTTTCCATCAGACAAAAAACCCAGGAAATACTCGAGTTATCCACGCCTATCTCTAAAATCTGGGACGAGATTCTCATATTGCCCCTTATTGGCACTCTTGATACCCTACGCGCGAACAAGATGATAGAACAACTTCTTGGAGCCATCAGACGGGAGTCTGCACGATATATCATCATGGACGGAACTGCAGTCCAAAGTATAGACGAAACCGGGGCTACCAATATTATTAAAGCTACTGTAGCGATTAAACTCCTCGGTGCCCAGGTTATTATGACTGGTATCAAACCAGAGGTCGCGATGACCATGGTACAGCTTGGTATCGAGCTTCGAGATATTCAAACACGGGCAACTCTCCAGGAGGGAGTCCAGTATGCCATTGAGTCACGGGGATACCTGATTATGCATAAAGGATCAGTCAGAGAAGAGCAACAGATGAACAGCGGGCGAGATAATGAACGCTCACCAAAATCAACTCTCCGTCTTATCAGTCCATACCGTGAACCATAACCAGAAAACCGGTTACTCATTTTTTCTCAAAATAGGATTCCAGATATCAGGAATCTAATATCCCGAAAGCTTCATCCCTCAAGACCAGGAGACAAAAGGTATGGATAGTCCAAATCGAACTGCTATCGGCCAGGAATCTCTTGCTCTCCATGCTCATCATCACGGAAAACTAGAAATTGTTTCAAAAGTTCCTCTGAAGACACGTGCAGATCTGAGTCGGGCATATACGCCGGGTGTTGCAGAGGTCTGCACGGAGATAGCCAGGGATCAGGATCAGGTCTGGAGATACACCCTCAAATCAAACACGGTTGCGATCGTATCTGATGGAACTGCGGTGCTGGGCCTTGGGAATATCGGCCCATATGCCGGTATTCCGGTGATGGAAGGAAAAGCGGTCCTTTTTAAGGAGTTTGCCGGGATAGACGCCTTTCCAATATGTCTTGATGCAGATGATGCAGATCTGGTCAGAATAATACGAGGTATTGCACCGGTTTTCGGAGGTATCAATTTAGAGGATATCGCAGCTCCTCGCTGTTTTGAGATCGAAGAAGAACTTCAGGATCTTGGTATCCCTGTTATGCACGATGATCAACACGGTGCTGCAATCGCGGTCCTCGCAGCTTTGATAAATGCGTGTCGGGTAACAGGAAAACACCTCGAGGAACTCCGTGTTGTGGTATGTGGTGCCGGGGCTGCCGGGTACGCCATCTGTCGACTTCTCAAATGTATCGGATATGACACACACTCCTGTACGCCGGTGAAGGAACTTATTGCCTGTGATACAACCGGAATCATCTTCAGAGGGAGACCCGGCCTATATCATAATAAATACAAATTTATTCTGGGTGACGAGACGAACATCGGAAATCGGACCGGTTCTCTTGCTGATGCTATGGTGGGGGCGGATGTCTTCGTTGGTGTCTCGGTAGCAGGGCTGGTCACGAAGGATATGGTGAGATCCATGAGTCCGAATCCTATCGTCTTCAGCCTTGCAAATCCAACCCCTGAGATAATGCCTGATCTCGCGAAGAAGGCAGGAGCAGTAATTGTCGGGACTGGAAGGAGTGATTTCCCAAACCAGATCAATAATGTTCTGGTTTTTCCAGGAATATTCAGAGGTGCCCTTGATGCACGTGCCACCCGGATTACCGATGAGATGAAGATCGCTGCTGCCCACGCGATTGCTGATTACCTTAAAAATCCAACACCAGACACCATACTGCCAGACCCTCTCGATCGGGGTGTTGCTCAGGCGGTCGCAGAGGCAGTCAGAACAGCCGCAATTGAAGGAGGAGTATCCCTGCATGCTGAATAGGGCTTTCAGATATCAAGAAAGGTCAGCATATCATATCCTTTTTTTCCATACACCAGATAGCCGGTAATCATCGATCAGTAGGCATCACTGAGCACAATGACATATCATGGTGCAACACCAACCTGCTACGACGACAAAATTCGTCCTTTCCAATAAGCTCTCATATGGGAAACATCAAACGATGAACCCGGAAAGGGTGGATAAAACCCAGGTACCTGATCATGTCATCAGCATTACTCACCGATCTCTATGAACTCACCATGGCACAGAGTCTTCTCGAACACGGGAAGACTGGGCGTGCAGTCTTCTCGGTAACGATCAGAACCCTGCCACCAGAACGGAACTTTCTGGTATCCTGCGGGCTGGAGAGTCTGATAAAACAACTGACTTCTTTCACCTTCACCAGAGAGGAAATTTCATACCTGAGAAAGCAGCAAAGATTCAGTGAGAGTTTCCTCACCTGGCTGTCCACATTCAGATTTACCGGGGATATTATCGCTGTTCCTGAAGGTCGAATCGTCTTTGAGAATGAACCCCTCATCAGGATCGAAGGATGCCTGCCAGAAATTCAGGTTCTGGAGACGATTGCTCTGAATCTCATCCACCATCAGACAGTCATCGCCTCAAAAGCAGCCAGAATGATTGCCGTAGCCGGAGAACATCGCCTTATTGACTTTGGGCTCCGCAGAGCACATGGGCCTGAATGTGGGACTCTGGCTGCCCGGGCAGCCTATATTACCGGATTTGCAGGAACATCAAATCTGGAGGCAGGCAGATTATTTGGAGTGCCAATATCAGGAACCATGGCACATTCATACATTTTGGTTCATGGGACTGAAGAAGAAGCATTCAGAGCATACATCAGTACATTCCCCCATGAGCCAGTTCTTCTGATAGACACGTATGATATCCTCACCGGGGCGGAGATCGCAGCACGATTAGCCAGAGAGGGACTCCCATTATCAGGAGTCAGAATAGACAGTGGGGATATGACCCAGACGATTCCAGTGGTCAGGAAGATCCTTGATGATCAGGACCTCCGTCATGTCAAAATCATCGTAAGCGGCGGGGTTGATGAACATGATATTGATCGGTGGACGAGAGCAGGCCTCCCTATTGATGCTTATGGGGTAGGCACGAGACTGCTCACCTCAGCTGACATCCCATATCTTGATATGACATACAAGCTGGTAGAGTATGAAGGGACTCCCCGGCTGAAAACCAGCCCGGGAAAAATTACAATCCCAGGAAGACGTGATATTTACCGCCATTACCGGAGCGGTCTGATGAGTTATGATGAAGTTGTCCTTGTCGGCGAAGCATGTGATGGAGAACTCCTTACTGAGATTGTTATGTTGAACGGAGTGCAGATCCGCCCTTCTCCTTCACTAGAAGAGATCAGAGGTTGTTTCAGACATGACTTTAACCGTCTTCCTCCACGGCTGAAAGGACTCGGGATGGAACGTTTCCACGTCAACATCAGGTAAGTGAAGAGAGGAAACCTTCTCTATCCATCCATATAACCGATGAGGCATGAATCCTGCTTATGTTCACGGGTACTCCTCACGTGAGGCAATCCGTCTTGCAGACCAGGCAAAGACCCTGACCGGGATCCTTCACCACGATACCATCTTTTCTCCAGGAAGTCGCATTCTTGAAGCCGGATGTGGAACAGGCTCACAGACAATCATTATCGCAGGTCAGAATCCGGATTGTACCTTTCTATCTATAGATATTTCTCCATCATCACTCGCCATGGCCAGAGAACGGATCGCATCTTCTCAAGAGATCCCAGCTTCGCAGATAACCTTCCAGGAGGCAGATATTCATGCCCTCACGTATGAAGACCAGACATTTGATCACATCTTCATCTGTTTTGTCCTTGAACACTTAGAATCCCCCGGTAAAGCCCTGACTGAACTTCGTCGGGTTCTCAAACCTGACGGAACTATCACAGTCATCGAAGGAGATCACGGGTCAGTATTCTTCTCTCCCCCGAGTGAGGCAGCAATGCATGCGATTAGTAGTCAGATAGAACTCCAGCGCCGTGCCGGAGGTGATGCATGTATCGGCAGAAGACTGTACCCTCTCCTGACCCAGGCAGGTTATTCAGGGGTTCAGGTTTCTCCCCGGATGGTCTATGTTGATGCCAGCCGCCCAGAACTTGCCGACGGATTTACCAAAAAAACTTTTACAGCCATGATTGAGGGAGTGAAAGAAGAAGCTGTCCGTTCAGGACTAATTTCAGCCGAGCAGTTCCATTCGGGTGTGCGGGATCTGCTTCGTACGTGCGAACCAGATGGAACCTTCTGCTATACATTCTTTAAGGCAACCGGAGTAAAATTTCAGTGAATGGTACCCACATACAAATTCCAGAACCATCTAGTGAGAGGGTGAGAGTCCTGAAAGAATAAACCAGGCTCCAAAGGCGATGAGAATCAACCCACAGATGAGTAAGATGAACCGGTACTCACGATCTCCAATAAATACCCGGCTTTTATGAACACATACAGAGACAAAGGTGAACCAACTAATGTCTGATAACCAGTGACCAGTCATAAAGGCAACAAGACCAGTGAGTCCACTGGTAAGTGAACTGAGAAGCAGAGCACTCCCAACTGAAAACCACCATATCCAGAAGTATGGGTTAGAGACACTGGTTATGAGCCCGGCAATCACTGGTGAGTCCAGACTGGGGGGTGATTCAGATATCGTAAAATTTTCCCCCCTCGCAATCTTCAGCGTCATTATTCCAAAGAGTATCAGCGCTGCACCACCCACCCCTGCAATATATATCGCAGAGCCGGGTGGCAGAAACGGGATACCTGCGACAATAAGAACGACCACCAGCACCTCGGCGATGATATGACCAATGGTAATCCATGGACCACTCATCCATCCACCCTGTATGGTTGACTTTATTGTTGCAATCAGAGTAGGCCCTGGGGCGAGTGCACCAGTCAAACCGATTATAAACCCCAGAACGAGAATTTCAAGTATAGACATCAGACCAAATCCTGCTAGAAATATTCTCCAGGGAACGAGAAAGAAATAGTTCTCAAATCCAAGTGAGATATCAATTCATACTTAGAGTTATGAATACATCAATTATGAACAAAATGATCTGGGTTTCAGAAACTGCGCGGCCACGACTCATATGATAGCCAATAAAGCCTCGATGAAGGGTGTAATTCAGCCGCGATGAAGAAACAACCATGCCCGACTCTCCAGGATTTTGTAGGGGCCCGGCACTTTTCAGGAACGAAACCCTCATCTTGATAGGGCAGAAGATCCAACCAAGTGGTATGGATCGGATCGCAAAGTTCCTTATCCTCCTGGTTGCAGCACTTGTGCTGGTTCCAGGATGTTTTGCAGAAGAGATGAATACTACTGAGACTGCCATTACAACCGAAGTCGCAGAAGTTGTAGAAGTCGCAGAAACCACCAATGAAACTGTCGGCGTAGATGTTGCTGAAGCAATCATCCCTGACTTTGAAGCAAACATGTCCATGTCCACCCTCGAGATGGGAGTGAACCAGACTGTAGCTATTGCACTGACTGCAGAAGAAACAGAGGGTATCTGGAACGTCACTATGACCGACGGCCTGACCCAGGAAGGTAACTCAACTGTCACCAACGGTACTGAAGTCTGGACCATCAAGGCAGTCACCGCAGGCGAACAGTCCTTTAATGCAGTTCACGAAGCAATGAGCGAGACTGCAACCGAAGCAGGCGAAACCTACAAGCTCGATATTATCGTCGCATAAGTAGCCTGAATCCTCGAATATCTTTTTTTCTCGCTCAAAAAAATAAATCTGTATCAGTCTGTTCTCTGAAAATCCTTTATCGCTTCTTCAGAACTTGGATAATTCGGGAAGAACTTTAACAGACCGGACAACCGGAATACTTCAATCACGTGTTCATGCATCCCACAGACGCGGACAGACCCACCGTCAGTTTTTACCGATTTTGCTGCCCTGATGAACGCCCGTAAACCAGAACTCGCAATATAGGGCACATCAGTAAGATCAATTACAATCAAACGCATACCCTGCCCAATCCCTTCTGTAAGGGCAGCATCAAGATCAGTTGAATGGCCGGCATCTATCCTCCCGGATGGCCTGAATACCCAGATATCCCCCTCGTACCAGATATCAATGGGCATACAGTCGCCCATCTCTTCACGGATTGAGTATGCCAGATCATTTTCCTGAAGTGGTCTATCAATCTTCATATATTTCTCTGTTATTCTTACACACAATTGCAAAGCGAAGCAAGACAGCAACCCTATGAATCTATATCGCAATCAGTAATCTGTTTTCCGAAATACCAATGCTCACAAAGATTCCAATGTTTAACCTTGAAAAAGAAAGACGGGTTCTCCAGAGTATCAGTTTAACACATAGAGAGCTGCATTGAGGATGGTTGCAAATCCGACCCAACAAAGGTACGGAATGAGCAGGATGCACGCCCATCTGGATATCTTCCGGAATGTGACCATAGTCGCAACAATTAACATAAAAAGAATCAAAATAACGAGCAGTCCAAGGCCGGGCATCTGCATTCCAAAGAATACAAATGACCAAAGAAGGTTGAATAGCAACTGAGCAATATAAAACAGGAATCCAGTTTTAGTGCCAGGTGGAGACAATCCATTCCTGATAACCAACCAGAGAGAGACCCCCATAAGAATATACAATAGAGTCCATACCGGTCCGAAGACCCAGTTTGGAGGTGAGAACCAGGGTTTATTCAGGTGAGCATACCAGATTGGAATACTTGGCATCGTTGCTAGAGAACCGATAAATCCGATCAGGAGGGGAGTTATGATACAAACGGCTGCAATACTGAGAGAATGGACTGAAATTTTTTTCATTTTAGATGTATACCCCATAGATGGTGTATTATACTTTTGATCATATCAAGAGGTCGGACACGATTTATAATCCTAATTTTTGGAAGGATATCATGATCTGATATTGCCCATTGATAAACCAATAACCTAAAAATCACTAATTTTTAGATTATTGGAAGGATTAATCTTGTAAATCGGATTGTTCAAATACTTCAATAAAAGATATAGAGTAACCGGTTCTTAGCCTCTGGGTGCGGTGAAGATCTGGATACATTTCCCATCAGCCAGAATTCCACCCGCTATACAGTATTCTGTACCATAAAATGAGAGGATATCAATGATTGAAGAACTTTTCCGAATCCTATTTCCCTTCATTCTGATTGCAAACGTCTGTTTTGCCATCACCGTCGTTTTTTTTGAGCGAAAGAATCCGACAGCCACCGTAGCCTGGCTTATGGCCTTGATATTTGCCCCGGTCATTGGATTTCTTCTCTATATCATTGTTGGACAAAACTTTCACAGAGAACGGATGTTCAGGATAAAAAAAGAGGATGATCAGAAACTTCTCACTTTGATGGAGTCACAGAAGAAGGAGCTCAGATCCCTTGAGACCGATCCATCTGACAGCCTTACCAGATCATACATCCGAATGGTCCTGATGTTGATTGAAAACAACCGATCTGAACTGACTGATGACAATCAGATCAGGGTATTCATCGACGGAAACGATAAATTTGCTGCATTACTTCAGGCGATCAAAGGAGCAAGGGATCATATTCACCTGGAATATTATATTCTCAAGGATGACGAGATCGGCAATGAGGTATTTGCAGCTCTTTCAGAGCGGGCTCGTGCCGGGGTAGAAGTCAGATTTCTCGGTGATGGCCTTGGTTGCTCGGGTCCGAAGAAACAGTTCTTTGAAGAGTATCTGAAATCTGGTGGAAAACTCGTATTCTTCTTTCCTTCATGGTGGAAAGCACTCAACCCCAGAGTAAACTATCGAAACCACCGGAAGATTGCAGTCATCGACGGGAAGACCGGATTCGTCGGGGGGTTTAATATCGGTGATGATTACCTGAGCAGAATTCCGGAGTGGGCACCATGGCGGGATACCGGCGTGCAGGTTGATGGATCTGCGGTCAGATCTATGCAGATGCGGTTCTTTTTAGACTGGAACTATGCAGCACCAGACAATCAGATTGAAGTCGAATCGCGGTACTTCCCAAAAATAGATCTTCCTCATGGAAGATTGGTCCAACTCGTATCAGGTGGTCCAGACACCCCCTGGAACCCGATTAAAGAATCATATCTGAAGTTAATTAGTAATGCCACCGATTCCGTGTATATTCAGACTCCCTACTTTATTCCTGACGATAGTATCATGGATGCGCTTCGGATCGCAGCCCTATCCGGAGTCGATGTAAGGATAATGATGCCTGGAAAACCTGACCATCCCTTCGTGTACTGGGCAGGATATTCATATCTCGGTCAGCTCCTTGATTCTGGACTCAAGGCATATACATATGATACCGGATTCATCCATGCAAAGACGATAGTTGTTGATGAAGTTGCATGTTCTATCGGAAGTGCCAACTGGGATGTCCGCAGTTTCCGTCTGAACTTTGAGACGAATGTCATCACCTATAGCCCCGATATAGCCAAAGAACTGAAAAATGCCTTCATCAAAGACTTATCATATTGCACAGAGATGACACCTGAACGATATGCAGCACTCCCACTAAAGATTAAACTCAAACAATCAATCTCCCGACTCTTCTCACCGCTGCTATAATAACAGGTACCTTTTTTGTTCTGATAAAAAGTGGGAATATTCAGGTTATTCCAGTAATGGAACTGAGTTTTCCCCTAAACTGACTCATATAGAGATTATAATAGAACCCTTGGGATACCATCAGTTCATCATGAGTGCCCCGCTCCACGATCTCCCCCTCATTGATCACCAGGATACAATCCGAATGTCGAATCGTAGAGAGACGGTGAGCGATGATAAACGATGTTCTCCCCTCCTGCAGGTGGAGAAGGCCATTCTGAATGAGTTTCTCCGTCCGGGTGTCTACATTGCTTGTTGCTTCATCAAGAATGAGTAATCTCGGTTCTGAAACCATCGCACGTGCAATCGTGAGCATCTGGCGCTGACCTTGTGAGAGGTTAGCACCTCCGTCATTCAGATAGGTTGCAAATCCTTCAGGTTGTGCCATGATGAATTCATACGCACCAGCCTGCTTTGCTGCTGCTATACATTCCTCATCTGTTGCCCCTTCCCTGGCATATCGCAGGTTTTCAATAATAGCTCCTGAAAAAAGGAACGGTTCCTGGAGAACCTGAGCAATCTGAATCCGCAGACTGTCCTGCTGCACCGAATCGATAATAGTTCCGTCGATGGCAATTGAGCCAGACTGGATATCATAATACCGGGTCAGGATATTGATGATGGTACTCTTTCCAGCTCCAGTCGGGCCACAGAGGCCGAATATCTGCCCATGAAGAGCATGGAAAGAATTCTTTTTCAGAATTGTCCGCCCGGGAACATACGAGAAATCCACTAGATCAAACTGGACATCCCCTTTTATCACCGGCATCGGCTTTGCATCAGGAAGATCTGCAACGACCGGTTTCTCATCAAGAATCCGGAAAACCCTTGATGCGCCGGTAGTTGCGCCCATGATAAGAGCATACTCAGAGAATATCTGTGAGAGAGGAGAAGAAATACTGGATGATAACCCGAGAAAAGCGACAAGTTCTCCGAGCATGATATCCCCATCCATCACCATGGCACCACCAACAATGAGGAGCAGGATCGTCTGGAGATTTGCCATTATCGTAGCTGCCGGCATCGAGACCAGGGCAACGAACTCAGCCTTGAAGCCGATACGGGCTACTTTCTCAGAAATAACTGAAAAACCAGTTGCACTGTTATTTTGCTGGCGATATGCAATCGTCACCTTCTGACCAGCGAGTCGTTCCTCAGCATAACCGTTCAATTCACCAAGTTGTTCCTGCATCTTCTCAAATGCCGGCCCGGAAATTTTCGCTATCGTCGATGAGATGGCAAGCATTCCAAAAACAGCCAGATATACCAGAAGTGTCAGGAGTGGATTTATGACCCCCATCACTATCGTCAGCACGATAATCGTGGTCACCGACTGAAGGACCTGCTGTATTCCATTTGAAAAGAACTGATCAATTACATCGGTATCATTTGAGACTCTGCTCATCAGCTCCCCAATCGGCTGGCGGTCAAAGAAACCGAGCGAGAGGGACTGCATGTGGGTGAAGAGATCAGTCCTGAGGGTGAAAAGGGCATCCTGCGACAGATCTGACAGGAGACGCTGGGCAATATGCCCACAGATCCAGAGAGCAATCGCATCCAGGACAAACCATACAAGGACATTCTGCAGATCTGCAATCGAACCCTTTGCCGCTATGATATCAGTCGCCATCCCCATCAGGGCAGGGAGAATACCCATAGTTGTCGAGAATCCGATCATCAGAATAATCGCAACCGAAAGCCTGAATCGGTACCGGGTAAGATACGATAACAGCCGCCGGATAGTGACTCCGATGGATTTAATGGGTATACCTCCATCGCCCTCTGATGAAGAAAGAACTGATGATTCAGTCATGACTCACCCCCCCTGATCGGAGCCCCCGCCCAAGTTGTGATTCATATATCTCCTGGTAAAGAGGATTTGTAGCCAATAGTTCTGAATGTGACCCGCTTGCTATGATCCTTCCATGTTCAAGAAGAACTATTCGATCTGCGGTGATTACTGAACTTATCCGCTGGGCAACAATGAATTTCGTGGTTCCACTCATCATATCAGTGATGGCATCCTGAATTCTGGCCTCTGTTGCCACATCACATGCGCTGGTACTGTCATCAAGAACGAGAATCTTCGGTTTCTGGGCTAAAGCACGGGCTATGGCAAGACGT
>JAZDKH010000042.1:0-3209 GCA_043803325.1 Methanobacteriota archaeon
CATCAAATAAGAATCTGCAGTATGAAGCTTCAGTGCGATATGCTGATGGATCCGTTCACCAGGTTATGTTCTATAAAGGTCCGATTATTGATGAAACAGATACGGTCACCGGACTAGTGGGCGCTTTATTAGATATTTCAGAACGGAAACGTGGTGAAGAAGCCCTTCGGGAATCTAATCAGAAACTCCGACTTCTTACCAGTCTGACCCGCCATGACATCTTTAATCAACTGAATGCAGTTCAAATTCTCCTTAATATGGCATTTGAGTCTTCAGATCCCGAAATTATTCATCGGAATATTTCCCGTGCCCAGGAGGCGGGAAATCAGATTGAAGCCACGATCGGGTTTACCCGGGAGTATGAAGATTTCGGAACAACATCAAGTGGCTGGCAGGGACTCCACAAAACAATAGAAGCAGCACAAAACCAGGTAACTTTGGGAACTATTATAATAGATAACCAGATCCCTGTTACTCTGGAGATCTATGCAGATCCTATCATCAGAAAAGTTTTTACGACCCTCCTGGAGAACGCTTTCCGGCATGGTGGGAATGTAACTCTCATCAAATTCTTTATTTTTGAATTGGATGGTGCCATTATCATCACGTGTGAAGATGACGGGGTGGGGATTCCTCCGGCAGAGAAAAAATTGATATTTGACCATGGCTATGGTAAAAATACCGGAATCGGACTCTTTCTCTCCCGTGAGATTCTTTCTATTACCGGATTATCAATCAGAGAAACCGGTGAGTTGGAGAAAGGAGCACGGTTCGAGATCAGGGTGCCGGAAGGAAAGTTTCGATATACCCTTACTGAACATCCAAGGTAACTACCATGAAATTAGATCTCCCATATATCAGGGAACATATTCCACACCTCTTACTCGTGATCTCCACCCTTGCTTGTATTTTTATCAGTGTATATAGCCTGCAGATTGGGTATACGATCATCTTTCAGAACTTCTTTTATATCCCCATCATACTCGCCTGTATATTATATATCCGGAGAGGATTCCTCTTCTCATGTGTTCTGACTTTCATTTACTTAACTCTGATGCTTGGATTTACTCAGGCTCCTTCGATATTTTTTGAGGCATGCACCCGGGTAATATTCTTCATTGCCATAGCAGGGGTGGTAACCATCCTCGTCCGTGCAGGTAAGATATCTGAAGAAACTCTCCGTGAACTGAGTGGATTCCAGAAGAACATCATTGCTAATGCACGGGTCTGGTTCATTGTCCTTGACCAGAAAGGGATAATTCAATTGTGGAATACTGCTGCAGAGGAGATCAGTGGATATCCTGCAGAAGAAGTCATCGGTAAGAATGATATCTGGAAACTTCTCTATCCGCAGCGAGGGTTGCGCCTACAGATCACAGAGACTATAATCAGGATCGTCAAGAACGACAAGTACCTTGAAAACTTCGAGACAACCATCAGAACGAAAGATGGTAAAAATAAAATCATATCCTGGAATATAAAAGGCATTCCTGATAAAGATGACACAATATCAAAATATATCGCAATCGGGGTGGACGTATCTGATCAGCGTCTGGTAGAACAGAAGCTTCAGGAGAGTGAAGAGCGGTTCAGACTGGTCTTTGAAAACATGCCTATCGGACTATGGATGGCTGATAAAACAGGGGCGCTCCTGATGGGAAATTCTGCAGGTCAGCATATATGGGGTGCAGAACCTCATGTTGGGCAGGATGAATATGAGGTGTTTAAAGCATGGCGTCTCCCTTCCCATGAATATATCCAGCCTGATGACTGGGCACTTGGGTATGCGGTGAATGAAGGCCGGGTTACCGAGGCTGAACTCCTCGAAATCGAGTCTTTTGATGGAGTTCTCAAGTATGTCCTGAACTGGGCAGCACCAATAAAAAATGCCTCCGGAGAGATCGTTGGTGCGTTTGTTATCAACCAGGATATCACTCAGAATAAAAAAGACGAGGACCTGCTCAGGCAACAAAATGAAGAACTTTCAAATCTCACGGAATATCTCAAAGTGAATGAAGAGGAACTCCAGGCACAACTTGAAGAGATCCGTTCTGCTCAGAATATGATTGAGGAGAGTGAAGAACGATGGTATGACCTTTTTTCCCGGATTCAGAGTGCAATTGCAATATACCAGGGAGTAGATGATGGAGATGACTTTAGGTTCGTAGATTTTAACCCGGCCGCAGAGAAAATTGAAGGAATAAAAAGGGATGATATCATCGGAAGGCGGGTTACCGAAGTTTTTCCTAGTGCTCTTGAGTTTGGAATACTTGACGTATTTAAGCGTGTCTGGAAGACCGGAATTCCTGAGCACCATGACATTTCACTATACAAGGATGACCGAATAGAAGGATGGCGGGAAAATCTGATATACCGCCTCTCCTCTGGCGATATTGTTGCAATGTATTCTGACGTAACAGAACGAAAACAATCTGAAGAATTAATCAGGGAGACAAATGCATATCTTGAGAACCTGATCTCTATTGCAAATGTTCCAATAATCGTCTGGGATTCATCATTCAGAATTACCCGGTTGAATCATGCCTGTGAACAGCTGATTGGGAGATCTGCAGAGGATGTTATTGGAAAATCATTTGAGATACTGTTACCACCCGACCAGATTGAGCGCTCAACTCGTCTCCTGAAAACCACGCTTGAAGGGGTCAGGTGGGAGACGGTCGGAATCGACATCATGCATCTGGATGGATCGGTAAGGAGTGTTCTCTGGAACTCTGCTACGCTGTATACTCCTGATGGTATTACTCCGGTTTCTACCATTGTTCAGGGCAGAGATATCACTTCGGAGCGAAGACTCGAGTATGAGAAAGACCTTGCACTGGTGCAGATCCAGAAGAATCTCGCTCAGCTTGCAATCCTGAACGATGAGATCAGAAACCCTCTCACTATTATTCTTGCCTACTCAGAGATGCTCGGTGATTCCCGGGCTAGTGAACAGATAGCAGTTCAGGTTAGCCGGATTGATGAGATTGTCACCCATCTGGACCAGAGATGGGTTCAATCAGAAAAAGTTCTGACTGCTATCAGAAAACATTATCGCCTGTATGTATCTCCCGTATTGGAACCAGAAAACTTTGTAGAGGGGGATCAGATCAAAACAGGTTTTTCTGACGTGCCCGATGTACCCAGTGAGAGAAATAATAATATCCTTATTGAAGAAATTCAGGCCGAACTCTATACCATCCTTGACA
>JAZDKH010000043.1:0-3571 GCA_043803325.1 Methanobacteriota archaeon
CCATAGATAGAACGATTTGAGGATGATTATCAGATCCCGCTTGGAGTTAAGTTTATACGCTTCATGGCGTTTAGACTGCTCTGCATGGATTTTTTCAATACCAGAATAGATGGATAAAATAGTATTCTCCCGGAATGGAAGAACAAACCTTCGAACCGTGATGAGAGAAGAAGCAATCTTGTAACAGCGTTTCACGCCGATGTTTTTCGTAGCCTTCCTTTCAGCAATATACAACCGAATCAGATCTGCATCTGAACCAGTTATTCTGCCGTCAGAGACAGCAGTTTCAATCAACCGATAGGTGTAGGTGTCATCAATTCCATGAAACCTATCGGTATCAGTTTTCTGGGGATACATAATATTGACTCTACGATTACCGCGTATAAGTCAATTGAGAGAGTGAGAGAGATTTGAACAAGATGTCCTGAAGCCTCAGCCGAGATTTGAACTCGGGACCTGTTGATTACAAGTCAACCGCTCTGCCAGCTAAGCCACTGAGGCGCCTTACCAAATTTCATCCCAAAACTATTAAACTTACCCCTCACCCGCAGATATTTCCACTCAAAACACAGACTTGATCCTATGGCACAGCTGACGGTGGACATCGGCGGCAGACCTGGACTAGACTGCCGGGGGTTCTGCAGTTATTGTTATTTTAAACATGCACAGGAAGTTCCGCCGTTTGGCTGCAGGTACTGTCTCCCATATACCAAGGGCTGCGAGTACTGCACCCGGAGCGTACAGGAGCGGTACACCGGATTCAAAGAACTAGAGGAGGTGGGAGGAGACGTACTGGCAAACCTGCAACTCCTCTCCGGTGACCTGACCCGGATCACTCTCAGTGGGGGTGGAGACCCAAGTTGTTATCCCGAGTTCAGGGATCTCATCGAACTCCTCGCAAGCCTTGAGGCCCCGCTCCATATCGGATACACCAGCGGAAAAGGGTTTGACGACCCGGAGATCGCAGATTTTCTCATCGAATCCGGCCTCTCCGAGATCTCATTCACCATCTTTGCAGCAGACCCTGAGCTCCGGCGTCAGTATATGCATGACCCAACCCCGGAAGCATCCCTGGAGATCATAGAACGCCTGGCAGGGGTGATAGATGTGTATGCGGCCCTCGTCATCCTCCCCGGGATCAATGACGGGGATGTCCTGACTCATACCATAGAGTGGCTTGAAGAAGCTGGGGTCAAAGGAGTCATCCTTATGCGATTTGCAAACCGGCTCGATCAGGGACTCATTCTCGGAAACGCCCCAATCATTGACGGTCAGCGAACCCAGACGGTGGAAGAGTTCGCGGGCCTTGTCCGAAGTGTCAAATCCACCACCTCTATGCGGGTATCAGGCACCCCACTCTGTGATCCTGATCTCGGAAGCCCTTTCGTCCTTCTCGAAGAACCGGATTTAATCAGAAAACTCCCCGATATTACACGAAAGGCAGCAGTCATCACCGGAACCGTGGCAGCGCCGGCTATCAGCGGGATCCTCTCCCAAAGAGGTTCCGGAGCTGAAGTGATCCCGGTGAACAAAGAGATCGCAGATCTCATCACCATCGAAGACCTGAAAAGCCTTGATCTCTCCCGTCTTCCCGGAACCATCATCATCCCGGGCCGGGCATTCGTCCACCTAAGCGAGGCTGAAGAAGTCCTTTCTGAAGACGGGATTACCCGGGTCGTCATCCGGGGGCCGGAGATGCTCACTGCTGATGGAGAGACCTCCATGGGAATGGACCGGGACGGTGTTCTCGCCATGGAACTGGCCGGATTCTCATCGCTCATCATACTTATCAACCAGTACGGCGAGCAGTAACCTTATCCATACTCCCGGGCAACATTAATCCGCACTTTTAACGAGGTGCTGGCAGACGTAAATCCGACGTGGGTATTTAACCACGGCCCGTATGGGCTATGGGATTGCAGAGAGTCAGCAGAAATAGCTGTCACTCTTCTCCCGGCAGGAAATACTCTGTTCATGTAACGGAGGCTTTTAGAAATGGCAAGAATGCATGCTCGCAGAAGAGGTATATCCCGTTCCGTACGGCCATACCGCACATCTGCGCCCGAATGGTCAAACACCGACAAGGACGCGATCATCAAGCAGGTCGTTGAGATGAAGAAACTGGGTGTCTCAAGCGCCCAGATTGGTCTTACCCTGCGTGACAAATTTGGTGTCCCGAGTGTCAAGCTCGCAACCGGAAAGCGCGTTGATGAGATTCTCCGTGAAAACGGCCTTGAATCCAGTATCCCTGAAGACCTTCGCAACCTGATTGAGAAGGCTCTCGGACTCAGAAAACACCTTTCAGAGAACAAGAAGGACCTGCACAACAAGCGTCAGCTCAACCTCACCGAGGCCAAAGTCCGACGTCTCGTCAAATACTACGTCAAGAGCAAACGCCTTGCAGCAGGCTGGGTCTACAAGCCGGCAACCGCTGAGATCCTCCTCTCCCGTTAATACGGTTTACAATATGTCCATTGAAACTGCTGCGAAAGATATGGCTTCCCGAATCACGGATCATGAACAGGTGGAGATACTCTGCCATCATGACGCTGACGGGATCGCGGCAGGAGCAATCATGAGTCTTGCACTCTATCGGGCACACATTCCATTCCGCCTCCGGGTAACCCCCCGCGTCCAGAGCGCAAATCTCCCCAAAGGGAGGAATAATCTGCTCTGCGACCTGGGGTCAGGTCTTTCTGACCTTCCGGAAGACACCATGGTCATCGATCATCATCTTCCCCTCTTTGAAGGACCATACCATGTCAACCCCCGGCTCGCCGGAATAGACGGTGACAGGGAGCTTTCAGGGGCAGGGGCAGCATATCTTGTGGCAAACGCCATGGGGGACAATCGTGACCTTGCCGGGTTAGTCCTCACCGGAATCATCGGTGACGGCCAGCAGTTAGCCGGAAAGAACCAGGAGATCTACCTCGAAGGGATGGGGAATGGGATCATCACCAAGAAGCGGGGAATCCGGCTCCCGGGAAGAGACATCCCTGAGAAACTCACTTTCGCAACGAGCCCTTACCTTCCGGGAATATCCGGATGTGGTGAGGAGATCGCCTCCCTGATCCGGACATGTACACCTGATGAAGGGGAACCGGAAGTTGACCTCCTCCTCTCAATGCTTGTCCTCAATGCCGCTGAGTTCAGCCGTCCGGATGCACTCCTGAACCTGTATGGGGATATCTACGAGCTGGAGCGGGAAGTCATCGCAGATGCACACACGATGACGATGCTCATCGATGCCTGTGGAAAAGAGGGAGAAGGAAGCACTGCAGCAGCAATATGCCTCCGATCATCAGGAGACCTGAGTAATGCCTGGGAGATTGCTACCAGTCATCGCATGCGGCTCGTCAGCGAACTTCAGAAAACCCTCGCTACACCAGGAGATGGTCCGGCAGGGGTCTATGAGATCAGCGATAAGCGGCTCGCAAGCGATGTAGCAGATACCATAAGTGGATGCATGGATACGAAAGACAATCCTATCATCGTGCTTGCCCGTCAGAATGATGGCACCTGTCACCTCTCGATACGAGTTACGCAGCCACATTTTGATAAGGCAGGGAAT
>JAZDKH010000044.1:0-10141 GCA_043803325.1 Methanobacteriota archaeon
GGAAAATATAAAGGTATTTAGTCACGTAACTTCGTAATTTACAGAACCCAGCAGCCCCTTCATTAGTGAAAATGGGTCATGCAGAGATCCAAGAGTCCGGAACATTTCCTCATTTATTGAGTACCTGGAATGACCCCTGGGAGTGAAAAATCGAAATAAATGGATTGGAAAGATTCAACAAAGTCCTGGTGAGGGGTAATCCTTATCCGGCTGATAAAACGGTTCTGTCAGGAGAAGGATCTTCAGATCATTACTGGCATCGAACCGCTGCACTGCATATGGAGGCACATATGTGATATCTCCTTCTGCGATCCGGTGTGACTCACACCCGATGGTAGTGCTCCCTGTCCCGGAGAGAACATACCCAAGTTGCCCGCTCTCCATATAATGATCAGAAACAGAGTTTCCGGCAGGAATAGTTGCAACGGCAAGATCAAACGATAACGGAAGGGTTTCTTCAAAGGTACTATACATTCGATTTACTGTAAAAGAGTCAGAATCAGTTGCATTTCCAAACAACACCGGTTGTTTACTTTCTGGAGATCGTTTCATGAGAGTCTGACCAGTGATATTCCTACCATCTTCGGTAGACAGGATTGAGAAGAAGGTCAGCGAATCAGCACCGGTATTATTCACCATCATCACCGAACCTGCAGGTACTAGTATCGCATCTCCCTCTGATGCTTTCACCATCGCATCGTCAGCTGATACCTGTGTGGAACCTGAAAGTATGTACAACACTTCAGCACTCGGGCGAATCGCATTTGGACTGAATATTTGTCCTGATTCTACCTTTACGATAGCAACCGAAGCTGGCATACTTACATTCTCAAAGCCGGAAGTATTCAGAAGTGGGAGAATATCAATGACTGATATCTCCCCGGTTAGATCTTCTCCCCCATAAGAAGAAGCAGGGATGACAACTCCCAGATCAGAAAAGTTGGGCGCAGGCTCTGCGGATACCAAAAGAGTACAACTGAGTAATAGAACAGACAGAAGAAGTATTAGCCTGACACTGCTAACATGCATACAATCATTTCGATACGCAGAATACTAATAAATTCGCATATTAGCATGGCCCCACGAGAATAAGACTGATATTATCAGGCCCTCCTCCAGCAAGACATGCCGTCAGAATGTCTGCTCCTGCCTGCTCTAAATCTCCGGAACCACAGAGAGATACCAGAGCCTCATCACGAACCACCTCCCAGACCCCATCGGTGCAAAGTATGAACCAGGCAGTCCCACTCAAAGGAACACGGGAGACCGTCACTAACGGTGCTGGACGATGCAGATCCCCGGAGACAGAAGACGTGATGATATTTCGGTATGGGTGAGTATACACCTGTTCATCGGTAATAGATCCATTGTCACAGAGTTCCTGTACTAACGAATGGTCGTGGGAAAGACGCTGGATATGACCTGTGTCAACCAGGTATACCCGTGAGTCACCACAATTAAAAACAAGGGCGTGATCCTGATAGAGAATGATTCCGGCTACGGTAGTTCCAAAACCGGTGTAGGAAGGATCATGCAGAACAATTTCGTCCAGAACTTCTTTCGCATGAATTACCATATGAGAGATCTCTTCCGCAGATTCAGGGACTGGAGAATATCGCAGAAAAGACTCAAGGACAGTCCGGCTTGCGATCTCTCCATAAACGGTCCCTCCGATACCATCAGCCACGCAGAAAAGAGCAGGGAAACTGGTGATCGCCACCCCGTCTGGATATTTCATGCTGATATTAGAAACAATCCGCCCGGCAACGAGAATACTATCCTCATTCCCAGAACGAATATATCCCCGGTGAGTCAGATAGATGCTGCAGACAGAAGGTTGCATCAGAATCAGGTTAAATATGTGACCCGAACCGAGATGAGGGTTCTGATCAGGTCATTGATATTCAATGTATAATTTCATTAAAATACACCCCCCATAATCCTGATCGGAAGAGTGCCACTCTCATCTTCTTCAATTTTCTGCCCCGGTATCTATAAGGATCAGAAGTACACCCTACAGTTAACAGGAGGATAAAACTGCATCACTTTCCGATCACCCCAACTTCGTATATCTACATCTGCACCCGTCTTACGGTCAGAAAGGCGCGACTAATACAACCAGACCAATATATGCGTCTGCTCAATATGGACCTCAATCAGATCAGCAGGTTTATCGGAGAGACTGAGTACCAGACTGAAGTGAATGAACTAGCGGGAAGCCTCTCTGGTATCAACCTTATTGAAGCAGCACTCACGCGAAATCTGGCAGAGACCTGTCAGAGCGTCATCAAGATAGCTCCCGGCTCTTTGCATGAACTGGCTGAGCGGTATCTGACCAGATGGGATATCTGGAATGTTATGTTCCTCCTCCGGAGCAAGCAGTTTGGAATCCCTGCAGACCAGACACGACAGGGTCTCATTCCAGCCGGGGGATTGTCTCCCAATTTGATAGAATCACTTCTTTCCCGGAATTCTATGTGCGAAATCGTGGAAGGACTGTCAAGGTGGGAACTCCATAAGGTCCTATCAGACATATGTTCAGAGGGGTACCGAAAAGGGCTCTTTGCAGAGGTAGAGAACTCACTCTACATCTCATTCTATACCAACCTCTACCGGGATGCCAGGTCAGGTATCAGGGGGGGTGATGCAATCCTCCCTTATATCAGGATTGAGATCGATATCGTGAATATCAGAAACCTCTTCAGGCTGAGAGCGGGAAGCAGAACAGAGGATATCAGACCGTTCATTATTCCCGGAGGGAACCTTCACCCTGACTTCTTTCAGCGGGTATATCTCACGGAGGAGCGTCAGCAATTCATCTCCGAGATGCAACAGGCAAAGATACTACCCCTTCTGATGACGGCTATCCAGGAGATGCGGTGTGATACATCATTCTGTGAAATGGATGCAGCAGAACTTATCTGGAAGCGGTGGTCAGAACGAAAAACCCCTCTCTTTTCAATGGTGATGGCGGTCAGCAGACTCAGATTGCATCGGCTCGAGCAGATATCACGCAGATATCCCTTTTCAGTCCTGCCAATTCTTTCATATCTTGAGCATAAACGATACGAAGTCATAAATTTGCGAGCTATCGCCAGGGGCAAACAGTTCGGGCTTGATCCGGATCATATCAAACGATACCTGATTCTGTAGGGGAAATATGGCATATCAGACAGATATTAAACCGACCAGGGCAGGTTTATTCGCTCTGCGATCCCGCCTTCGTCTCGCACGCAAGGCACATAAGATACTTAGCATGAAACTTGACGGGTTAGTATTAGAAGTGACACGGTTGGCCCCGAAAGTAAAGCAGGAGTATGATCTGCTACTAGAACGACATGCCAGAACGAAGTTTGTGATCGCTGCTGCATATATGATGGAAGGGATCGCCGGTATGACGGTTGCTGCGTACTCAGTCGAGGTCAATCCAGAGATCACCATATCACAACGAAACATCTTTGGGGTGAAGGTACCGGTTATTACCGGTGAGAACATCCAGACCGATGTGATAGAACGGGGATATGGTCTGCTCGGAACGACCCTGGTGATCGATGATCTCGCTGATTCATACGAAGATCTGCTTGCGGCGATCGTTAAGTATGCCGGGAGTGAAGCAACACTGAAACACCTGCTCAGTGAGATAGAACGAATCGGCAGGAGAGTGAAGGCACTTGAGCACCAGGTAATTCCGGTGCTTGAAGAAGCAGAGGTGTATATCTCACGAATGCGTGATGAGATAGAAAGGGAAGAGACGAGTCGACTCTTTCATGTCAAGCGGAAGAAAGAAGAGACAATTGAATCTGATACCAGAGAACGCCAAAAAACCCGAGAATATTCATCGGATATGATAAAAGACCAGGCAGAAAGCAGATCCAAAATAGAAAAAGACCCAGGTTCCTGAGGATTGAGGGACCGGATATCCGGGGAAGATCCTTCGTATCAAAAAAAGAGATGTCACCCTCTCCGGGTAACCATCCATGCCACCCCGGCAAGAGCAGGAAGTAACAGGAGGGGGAGCCCCCCTGATTTCGGGGTGGCTGTGGGGGTTGGTGGAGGAGGGAGAGGAATCTCTGTTTCCTCCGGCAACGGCTCTATGGTGGGAGCAGATGTCTCGTTGAGGATACTTTCGACAAGAGTGGGTACGGCTGATACTGATACCTGCTCATCTGTCGGGGTGGCTGAAGGGCTCATTGCAGCCTGTGTCCTTGGAAGGGTGAGGGTGATGTTATCAATATATCCTTCAGCCTGAGGTCCAGGGGTACCATCGCCGAGAGATGTGAGGAAAAGATGGGAGAGATCCTCCATCTTGCCTGATACCGGAGCCAGAGATGTGAAGATGGTCCCCGGAACCCCTACCTCCTGAACCGTGATACTGGCACGGTTGTCGGTTGCATAGTAGGTCAACCTGATATGATAGGTTGTGTTGTCGGAATATCTGACAGTAGATCCACTCGAGCCGGTCGAGGGACTGGACCCGACGAGATTGAGTGCATTCTCTTTTGAGATAGTTTTCAGATAAAAGAGTCGGCCATCTTTCTTATTTGCAAGTTCAGCCATGATCAGAGGGCCTTTCTGACTATCTTTGGTTACCTTTCCAATACCGAACCGAAAGGTTCCTGACTCATCTGTCCTGACCGGGGTGACATCAAATTCAAGGATGAACGGGCCATTGACCACTTCAGGTAGGGCAAATGCCCCATAACTGGCGGTTCCTCCTTCAATCAGGTAATGATACCGCCCGGTTTCATTCTCCAGATAAAACCGGTCTTTGCTGTTAGTGATCCAACCGGTTGCATCTGAAAACTCAGTTGTATACAGCATACGTGCATCCTTATCATCCGAAGATGCAGCCACCGGATAGAGGGCTCCTGCTATCAGACAGATAAGCATGAGAGAGAACAGGGGGAGGCGACTGAGAGACATGAATTAATACTCCACATATATTATCGATCTGAACTATTGAAACCCTACTCCTCTAAATCTTACAGAAGAAAGGAAGGGGGGAAAAGATTCGATGAACCACCCTCAAAGGGTTGAAAAAACAGAACTGGTGGATCAGGTTATCTGAAACGAAGAGATGCCACCCTGAAAGCTCATCGCTTGGTTTGATTTCTGATAAAAGAACTGCTGAGAACTGTCAGGACCGAGACCGATCATATGGATCTTCGGAGTCTTGACATATTTATACACATCTGAGTCGATGTACAATTTGCTGTATTGATCACCGGTCGGGATGGTAAGGTTAAGAGTTGACGAGAAACTATCATACCCTCCAATTTTCAGATCATTGACCGGCCCTCTGGCGACAAACTCCTCATTTTTTACCAGGGAGATGTCATTGAAGTTGAATGCGACAAACTGGTTTTTATCAGTTGAGATCGTGCCATCTGATGAGCCTGCACCATATATGAGTTGGATAACATCACCGGGAACAAAGGATATGATCTTCCCGGCTATCTTCATCGAACTGGCCGGATCTGTCACTCGCAACCTAATGTATCCATCAGGGTCAAGATACCCACCCTGACTATCAGTCAGGTATACATCATGCATGGTTGGGGAAGTGGCCATGATCCCTTCCTCAGGCGAATATTTGTTGGTACCGTAGGAGTTGGTCACAGTCAGGGTGACGTTATATGCCCCACCCTTCTGGAAAATATGTACCGGATCCTTCACCGAATCCTGCGAACCATCACCAAAAGACCATTCATATTGTTTTGGGTACCCGGTAGAAAGATCAGTAAACTGCACCGTCAGGGGTACCTGCCCTCTCGTTGGTTCAGCCAGGAAGTTCGCGATCGGGGGAGCCCCGATGGTGATAAATGCGTCGGTTGTCTTCCGGTTCGAACCATACGAGTTCGCCACGAGGAGACTCACCGAGTATATCCCAGGAACAAAATAGGTATGAACCGGGTTTTGCAGGGTTGATTTTGATCCGTCACCAAAACTCCACAGCCAGGTATCGACCTTCCCGTAACTTATATCACGGAAGGAGACAGTCAACGGAGGATCTCCTACCTGTGGACTTGCAGTAAAGTCAGCAGCTGGAGGTTTGAGGGGATCTGCATCTTTCACCTGGACAGGGAGGATCGTCGCTGCCGGTGTAGGAGTTGCATTCACAACAACGGTGACCGGGATTGGGGTCGCTGATACTTTAGGCGGAGGCTCTATCCGTGCTTTATCGATGAGAATACTCTCACCATTATCAGTCATATAATAGATCTCGACAACCCTGGGCGAATCTGGAGCTGGATAGAAAATTTGTACATTTTCCCCTTCTGACCATGGCCAGGCCCCATTTACAAAGTTAAGGTTCTGATTATTCACCACGTCCCCGTTTACCCTGAGGACCATCCTATCAGAGGCGAGCGGATCACCACTGATGTGATGCATGACAAGAGAATCCCCTTCCCCCTCAATATTTATCGTGGCCTTTGGTATCTTCTCTGTTATCGGATTCCATAATACCAGAGAGATTCCAAAGATGAATAGGACTATCATTACCGCCGATAGTGCCAGAATCGTCTGAATTTGAGTCATTGCTGAATCATAGCGTTTCATAAACCACCCATCCACGTATTTCCGGTTATACCCTCCCCATCCTGAGTGTAACCGAATTTATTCCGATAATTTTGTGTCTGTTCCTATTTGAGGCGATGTATAGAAGTTCAAAGTGGGGGAGGGGTGGTAACCTCATATGATTCAATTCCACCTCTGAATGTGTACCCTGCTGAGTCCTGCACGCTGAATAGGAGTTTTCCAGATGAGTCAACCCCTACATTTTTGAAGAGAATCTGCTGACCTGGTGCAGCATTGATCACCGGCTCAGCGCTCACCAGACCTTTTGCCCCATCTCTCCCTGCAATAACCTGTATCGTGAGATTTGCGGTCTCAAACTGCAGATACCTATCGATATTAATGTCTGATATCGTGCCTGTTTCAACCGTTTCACCATTCACCGCAAGAGTCACATTGCTGTAATTACAGCGGAGTATGGCGTTTGACACTATAGAGATATCTCCAGAACCTTCACTTCCCAGGGTGAGTAAGACCTCATCACCGGCGTTTAGGGAGTGATCCCTGCCACCAATCCTAATATTTGTTCCCGGGCCTTTCACCGAGAAGAAGAACTTCCCACCGGCAAGCACTTTCGCACGACCGGTTCCCTGTGAGATGCTATCCTGCCGGATGAATGGATTTACTACTACTTCCTGAACCGGGAGAACGGCAGGGTCGTCATCAGGGTCACAGAACCTGACATCAAGGGTGACGTTATACGTTCCCGGATAGGGGAAAATATGAACCGGGTTTCGGTACATAGAGGTCTGATTATCTCCAAAGTTCCAGACCCGGTTTCTGATGCACCCGTTCGTCTTGTCTGCACACTGGACAGTAAGCGGAGCAGAACCCGTAGATGGCTGAATATTCATAACAACACTCGTAGGAGCGAACGGGAGAGTCTGTGCCATACCTGCTGCAGTCCCCACATTAGAGGTAATACCTGGTGAGACCATTGGCATAGCAGAGGATGTGGTTTCGGGAGATCCATTTCCGAGAGCCTGCTGATCCGGTGTTATCATCGGTTCGGGGGTTGGTGTCGGGGTGGGAGTTGGCTCTACCGTTGTTCCATACACGAAATGATCGATGGACTTTGGTTTATAGGTCAGACTTACTGTTGCCGGTTTGGTATACCCGGAGGTATCAATCCTCATAACCGTTCCTTCTGACCATGGCCAGGTGCCGCCACCCATGAGTAAGTATTTATCAGAGGGGACAGGAGCGCCATTAATAAGAACGGTGAGATACTGCTGTTCGAGCTTGTCCCCTCCCGCATGGGTGAGGAAGAGATCTTCACCTGCCTGATTCGGAGTGAGTGTTACCTGGGGTGGATTGTCTGCCATCATCGGAAGGACTAGAAATACCACCCCAATAATGATTGCAACTATCGCAACTGATGCTAGAGCAATATATCTTATATCAATTACGATACCTTCTTCTTCAGGCTCATCTACCTGTTCTTCCTCATCAGGATTATCTATACCAGGTGATTCTTCGGTGGGATCCGGCTCTCCATCCGGATCTTCCAGTTCCAGCAAGGAGTCAACTGACTCCTCATCGGATTCATCGGTGAGCTCAAGGTCGTCGCTCTCTTCGGAGTTGGATCCAAAATCATCCTCATCAAGCAGCTCGAGCATATCATCTTCTTCATTCATGCAGATCCTCCGATTCTCCCCCCAAGGGCGGTGTGAACATAAACTGGGCAGATATCCGTATGATACCTATATCTAAGATATTATATAAATTATAGTATGTATAATCCGGGTATCAGATTTTCATGCCTTGAGAGGATATCTGACCGAAAACCTTTTTTGAAAGACCAGGATTGATAGCGAGTACCCGGTATTGGTTCCAGTTGCTTTCGGAACCATTGCCAGGTTGTATCATTCCCATTGGTTCCCAAAGTCTACCCGTACAGCATTATGAAATGTCTACTGCGCTTTCGGGTACCTGGTTATTCCAGAACCGCAGCACCCTGATGATAGTGCGCCCATGCAGGAGATAAATCTGCTCATACCGCATTCTCTTACATTGCAACCCCCTGCAGGATCTGTCCACGATTCTGCAGGGAGTTTCACAGAAATATCCAAGCCGACGAGTTCTTTGGATCACGGTTCGTAGTATTGGTGACTGTAGCGGTGGCCTCGGTATATGTGCTCTATTGCAGGAGTTCGACTCCCGTATTATCCGAGATCAGTATATTGTCTCTGGACAGGCCAGAATGAGGAAGAACGTGATAATAATGATTTATCACTTACAATGCACTTGTAATGAACAGATATCAGGTCTTCTTGAGGATCTCTGACAGAACTCTTATGCGTGTTCGATTCGTGTCTGACCTAAGGAAATAACCACAATAATATCTGTTTTTTCTTTCGATATTATTTCAGAAGGGTGTTTGGGACCCTGGGTTTCTGATGACGAAATTTTGTACAGAAAAAATATATGGTGATTCTGCTACTAGTAATCATTGCGAAGATGAAACAGAAACATATCATTGTTTATGGAGATGTTCAGCGGGTAGGCTACCGGGATAGAGTCCATAAGATCGCCAACCGATCAGGGATTACTGGAGAGATTCGGAATCTGGACGAACTTGATGTAGAAATAATTGCTGAAGGGACTGAGGAGCAGCTTGCTGGTTTTATTACCGCAATTCATATTCAGGAGTATCCCATCCATGTTGAAGGATTCGAAGTCAGGGAAAAAGAATATACCGGGGCGTTTCATTCGTTCAGGATTATCAGGGGTAATGCTGATGAAGAGCTCTCTGAGAGAATGGACACGGCAATCCAACATCTTTCTATTATAGGTCAATATAGCAAAAATGCATCAGAGAATTCAAATATCCTTATCGACATGATGCATTCTTCTTTAGGTAAACAGGATCAAATGCTTGGAAAGCAGGACCTGATGATCCAGAAACAAGATCAAATGATTGGGAAACAGGACCTGATGGTCCAGAAGCAAGATAGTACATTAGAGGAGATCAAAGGGTTGAGATCTGATATCAGGACGTCCTTATCCCAGGAGGTTGCTGAGATGCGTGGAGAACTCAAGGAAGTTCGTGCTACACTGATCCGAGCCGGGTTAATGGAGCAGGTAAGCGGATAACTCGCTATCCAATAATTTTTCGCACTGGCGTTCTTGCCACTCTGACGATAGTATGTATGCACCGAAAACACATCAGGCCAGAATCCCTGACCGATGCAGAGCCTCCTTAATCATTTGAAGTTCCATTTCAACTTTATTAAACCGTTCATTCATCTCAGTCTTCAGATCCGTTCGCAGTGCCCGAATTTCACCAGTTGTCTGATCCTGTTTCTCTAACATCTGATCTTGTTTTTCGAGCATCTTATCCTGTTTCTGGATCATCTGATCCTGTTTTCCAAGCATCTGATGCTGCAGAGTTACCATAATTTCCTGCGATGACCTGATGCTCAGAATTGCCGGGATTCCTTTGTCAAGTTGTTCAACCTGTGTCAGATGCATATAATCAAGGATTCTGATAACCCGTTTCTCATATGCTTCGATGGTAACAGACGTAACTTCGGCAAGGGGGGGGGAATTGTTCATTTATTAT
>JAZDKH010000045.1:0-2467 GCA_043803325.1 Methanobacteriota archaeon
CGTCGGTGAAAAAGACGAAAACTCAGCAGATCCAAGCCGTCTCGTCGAAAGAATCCAAGGTGCAGACTCCGGTAAAAACTACTACGGCAGTAACCGTGCAGAAAAAGGAAACACAAGCTTTGACCACTTCAACTCCTACAAAAACGGTAAAACCTACCGTTGGGTCGAAAAAATCTGCCTCTAAGGTTGTAAATACAACCTCTGATCCTCAAGTTAAAGCAGGGAAAGCCCAGACAAGAAATCCAAACCTGATACCTGACGACATTCCCGACCGTATCAACGCACTCACTCTGAAAAAGAAGATCACCCAGACAGAATTCGGAAATGCAGTAGATATGCCTCAGAAATTGATCTACGAGATATCAACCAGAAAATTAAAAGAGTTAAGTCCTGAAAATATCCAAAAGATAACCGTTGCCTTGAAAAAGTTTGAATCGAAATAACCGAAATTGGATATTTCTTCTTTTTTTTCAAGTGAGTAGTTGTTATATTTCATGATTTCCATTTTTCAGGAGGAAGCAAAATTTTTTCTAAGAAGTTTCAGATTCCAGATGTCTGTAAAGTGAACAGTATTGGGAGAGTCGATTATTCCTGAACTCCTCGCTCCAGCAGGCTCTCCTGACGCACTTTACGCTGCAATCGCAGCTGGAGCCGATGCTGTTTACCTTGGAGGAAGAAAATTTGGAGCAAGACATTTTGCATCGAATTTCGACGACTCCCTCCTGGTAGAATCGGTATCCTACGCTCATCTCCGTGGAGTCAAGGTTTATCTCACTGTTAACACACTCATCCATGATACTGAGATCCCTGAGCTTGCAGATTACCTGTTATTTCTATTCTCTATCGGAGTAGATGCCATCCTGATACAGGATATCGGTGTTCTTTCTCTAGCTCGTGAGCTTTATTCCGAACTAAAATCAGCACCTGCACTGCATGCTTCTACCCAGATGGCAATACATAACCGGGAGGGAGCGGTATATGCAGTACAGCAGGGATGCAAACGAGTGGTCCTCGCCCGGGAATTACCAATTCCGGAGGTAAGAGATATATCAATAGCCCTTCATGACCATGCAGCAGAGATTGAAATCTTCACTCATGGGGCTCTCTGCTATGCATATTCGGGTCAATGTCTCCTTTCTGCTATTATTGGTGGCAGAAGTGGGAATAGGGGGATGTGTGCTCAGCCATGTCGCAAACCCTATGATATGATCAGAGGCAGACGAGATCAATATGGGAGAATAATGGAGGGAAAGTCACTCCATTTGAATGATGAATATCTTCTTTCTACCCATGATTTGTCGATCTATCCGGTCTTAAAAGAGATTTTATCGTTACCGATTGCAGCATTAAAGATAGAAGGCAGAATGCGATCCCCCTCATATGTGGCCACCGTTACTGATATTTACCGTCGGGCGATAGATGCGATACAAATGGGGATTTTCTTACCTACACACCAGGAGGAGACAGACCTCATTCTTGCTTTTTCCCGGGGATTTACCACCGGATATCTGAACCAGGAAGAATCTCACCGGGTGATGGGACGCGACTGTTCTGGTCGGAGAGGGATTCTCATTGGAACCGTGAAAGAGATGACCTATCGAGGAGTTATCGTTCAACCTGCTGGTGATGTAATCCCTGAGCACGGTGACGGCATGGTGTGTATCACCGGGATTGATGAGCAGGGTTTTGTACTCCATCGTGATGCATTGATGAGGGGGACGGTTATGGAACTAGAGACAAATGCCCGCTGCAATCAGGGAGACCAGATCTATCTAACCGCCCGGGGCAGGACTACTAAAGATGGCGAATCTCTCATGCAGGATCCCGACAGAAGATATTCAGGGTCAATCCTCCTTGATGTACGAGTGATAATAGATCCTGAAGGAGGAATCCTAATATCTGGTGAGGCGAGAACGAGAGCCGGTATTCAGATCTCTTATTCTTTCAGTCCCAAAGAGAAATTTATCCCGGCTCGATCACGTCCATTAACTATTCATCAGATCGCCGAATCAATGAGAAAAACAGGCGGGACCCTGTTTTCAATACAAAAAATAGAAATTACTTGTCCTGATGGTTTTTTTGCACCAATATCCATGCTGAACGGAATCAGGAGAGAGTTACTGGATCATATAAAGACGCAAATTCTAAATGTCAGATTGCCATCTTTTGACGATGTAGCCATTGTTTCAGAAAGGAAAAACAAATATTTAGTTGATAATTATGACCATTCAGAAAAAAAATTAATCCCAGGGAGCAAACCCGACCTTATCGGACTCGTTTCTGATATAAGATCATTACAGGCATCTCTGGCTTCTAAAAGTAACTTGGTATACATAGAATGGTATCCTGATTCCAGTGAGAAGGAAGATTCAAATCTCTGGCTTGATTCTCTATTAAGATGGATACACGATAATCCAAATTTTCGAGAACAGGTGGGGATTAAACTTCCGAAGATCATGAGGAGGAA
>JAZDKH010000046.1:0-2498 GCA_043803325.1 Methanobacteriota archaeon
CATCAAAGTGATTTTATAATGTCAGCACAACTTGGAGGACAACCAGTCTATATCCTTACAAAAGGAAGTTCCCGAAACCGTGGCCGCGATGCACAAACAATGAATATCACCGCAGCAAAGGCGGTAGCGAGTGCAGTCCGGACGACCCTTGGTCCAAAAGGTATGGATAAGATGCTTGTTGATTCCATGGGCGAAGTGGTCATCACCAATGACGGGGTTACCATCCTCAAAGAGATGGACATAGAGCACCCTGCAGCAAAGATGATGGTTGAAATCGCAAAAACTCAGGATAAGGAGGTCGGCGACGGAACCACTACCGCGGTTGTTATCGCGGGAGAACTGCTCAAACGCTCTGAGGATCTCCTCGAACAGAGTATCCATCCAACCGTGATCGTGCATGGATACCGGATGGCAGCCGAAAAATCTCAGGAAATACTCCAGAATTTTGCAATAGATGTCAAGCCAAAGGACACAAGTATTCTCAAAAAGATTGCCGAGACCGCAATGACCGGGAAAGGTCCTGAAACAGGTAGAGCCATGCTCTGTGACCTTGTAGCCAAGGCAGTCACCATGGTGGCTGATCCAGACGGTACCGTTGATGTCGAGAATATCAAGATCGATAAGAAAGTTGGTGGTTTGATCGAAGACTCAGAGATAATCATGGGTATCGTCATCGACAAAGAACGGGTCCATCCAGGGATGCCTGCAAAGATCACCAATGCGAAGATATTACTCCTCAATGTCCCGATCGAGTTCACAAAAACCGAGGTGACCGCTGAGGTCACGATTACCCGTCCTGATCAACTGCAGGCCTTCCTGAACGAGGAAGAGCGGATGATCAAGGCAACCGTCGAAAAGATCATAAAAACCGGGGCAAATGTTGTCATAACTCAGAAAGCAATCGATGATATTGCTCAACATTATCTGTCTAAAGCAGGTATTTTAGCGGTTCGCCGTGTTAAAAAGAGCGATATGGACCAACTTGCCCGTGCTACCGGTGCTCCCGTGGTCTCCAGTATCGATGCGATATCAACCAAGGAACTGGGGTATGCCAGGATAGTTGAGGAGCGGAAGGTATCAGGAGAAGATATGATCTTTGTCGAGGAGTGTAAGAACCCGAAGGCAGTATCAATCATCATCCGGGGAGGGACTGAACATGTCGTTGCCGAGCTCGAGCGTGCCATTGAAGACGCGATCCGCGTCGTCTCTGTTGTACTAGAAGACAAGAAGTGTGTCGCGGGAGGAGGTGCACCCGAGATCGAGCTCTCCCTCCGGCTCCGGGAATATGCAGCCACCGTGGGAGGACGTGTGCAGCTCGCGATCGAATCATTTGCCGCAGCACTTGAGATCATCCCCCGAACCCTGGCCGAGAATGCAGGTCTGGACCAGATCGACATGCTGGTCGCACTTCGGGCAGCTCATGAAAAAGGTCAGAAGACTGTCGGCCTGAATGTTTTCGAAGGAAAACCAGTAGATATGCTTAAGGAAGGTGTCCTTGAACCGCTCCGTGTGAAAACCCAGGCGATCACGAGCGCTGTAGAAGCAGCAAGTATGATCCTGAGGATTGACGACGTCATCACCTCTACAAAGTCAGCGGCACCCGCGATGCCCCCCGGAGGTATGGATGAGATGGGTGGCATGGGCGGAATGGGAATGTAACTTCCCTGATATCCCCCTTTAAAATTTTCGAAGATAAATAAATGAATGGATTTATCCCTAAACAGACAGATTTTCTGCTTCTTCACTACAGGTCAGATACCTCCCTGCTCCAACTACATACTCTTTCCCATCACTCCCCTTCACGAGCTGATAGTAACTCATCTTCTGATAGAGCCCGAGTGAATCAGGATTGGAGTACCCATAGGAGACCCAGCCGGATCCGTTCTGAACCGCTCCTTCTATCATCTTATCTCGGAAGGGGTATCCGAAGACATCAGTAGTCCCTGCAAGGTTTTTCCCGGTATTTACCGGGTTGGCTGCATTTGCCAGGAGATTTACCTTGGTATCGAACACAAATACATAGAGTTCTGAGTCAATCACATCCCGGTATGGACTTTCTCCTGCATCTATCGATGCAATCGTTCCCTGAGCGTCCGTGGCGATTGTTGATGCAGTCAGATTCACGAGTTCCATGACCTGATCTCTGTCTAGTGATTGTTTCGCACACTGCACCGGCAGGTATCTGGCAAGAATGCGTTCGTACTCGGTTACTCCGGTCTTTGCACGATCCCGCTTAAGTTCCTGTAACGTGGTGTTGACTGCATTCACAAATTCTGTTGATGTCTCTGGATGAAAGGCAATGTAATACGTACTCATCCCAAGAACTTTTCCAACACCAAAGCGGGCCGGATCAGCTGCATTGAGATCAATTGCATGCTGACCGGCCAGCTCATTATATACCCAGGCATCCGCGGATCCATTCTCGATCAGCTGGATAGCATCTTTTGCCAGGGGAACCTCGATAATATTTTGTTCAATTGCTCCGGCATCAATCGCAT
>JAZDKH010000047.1:0-5207 GCA_043803325.1 Methanobacteriota archaeon
AGTGAGTTCGTCACTCATTCTGGGGGTGATTTCATTCCTCAACCAGTTCTGGGTGGGGGTATGGTCAGGATTGCATCTCATAAACTAGATCGTTTGATTGCCGGTTCAGATGATCTCCTCACTACCCGTCTCTTTATCACGCACCGTATGCGTGATCTTGAGGATATGATGAGTTCTTTTTCTTTATGGAGGTGGAACCAGACACAAATTGAGGGAGATTTGCATCATATTCGGGAGTTTACCTCTGGTATCCAGAAATCTGCCCTTCCAGCTGAAGTTCTCCCTCCGCTTGAACGGATTGTAGATTTTCTTGCGTTTGATCGTGAATTTGTAAGCCGCCTCCAGCATGACCTTGCTCTCCACATCAGGGCTACTGAAGTAGATCGGTCAGCACTTGAATCAAGTACAAATGAGATCTCTGATCTGATTCATGATGCAGTGCTGGTACCGGTTGCTGGCCTTCTTTCTTCTTTCTCGAAATTTGTCCGGGAGTACTCCCGCAGTGTTGGAAAATCTGTGGATTTCCAGATTGTCGGGAAAGATATTGAGATGGACAGACGTATCCTTGAGGCAATTAAATCTCCTCTGATGCATTTAATACACAACGCCATAGATCACGGGATAGAGTATTCTGATATCAGAGAAAAACAGGGTAAGTCTGCCAGGGGTATGTTACAGATTCGGGTGACTACTCATTCTGGGAGTAAGGTTACCATTGATGTGATTGATGATGGCGCAGGTATTGACCGGAGTTTGATTAAGCAGGCAGCAGTTGAGAAAGGGGTAATTAGCAGCAGACAGGAGGCGAATATCACTGATGAAGAGGCAATCTGGCTGATATTTCGGTCCGGTCTCTCCACCAAATCTGAAGTCACTGATCTCTCTGGACGAGGTCTTGGCCTTGCAATTGTTGATGATAGTGTAACCCGTCTTGGTGGGGAACTGATGGTTTCATCAGAACCTCTCAAAGGAACTACTATCTCAATTATTCTGCCTGTCCGTCTTGCCACACTCAGGGGGGTGGTTGTACGTTCTGGCAGTCAGACGTATGTCTTTCCCATACAGCAGATTGGAAAGGTTATCCGGGCAGATCCAGATTCCTTCTTTTATCAGGGGAACAGAATGGTTGTCCGAATTGAGGGAGAAATTATCAGGGTAATCAAGCTCACCGAAGCACTGGGAGTTCCTGATATATCATATCAGGTGGATGGCCTTGTTCCAATCCCTTTAGTCACGCTAGAATATGCTGGCCGTCAGATCGCGTGTGTCGTTGATGAGGTTATACGGGTACAGGAGATAGTTGTGAGGCCTTTGGGAAGTCTGCTTCGACGGATAAAACGTATTACCGGCGCGGTCATACTTGGGGACGGAGCCGTTGCGATGGTTCTTGATCCCCTTGAAATTATTCAGGAAGCGTTTTCTACAGGTCATCATTTTATTCCTGATCCCCCATTGAAACGTTCTGTAAAAAAAATCCTTGTTGTTGATGACTCAGCTACATCTCGTGCTCTGCTGAGACGGATACTTGAGGTGGCTGGGTATCAGGTTCATACTGCATATGATGGGATAGATGCATTTGGAAAACTAAAAAATTTTGATTTTAATTTAGTCGTATCAGATGTTGATATGCCACGGATGAGTGGGTATACCCTGACTGAGAAGATCCGGGCAGATGATCGGTTCCGTCATATTCCGGTATTTCTTGTTACTTCATTGCATTCTACCCAGGATCAGGATTATGGAAAAGCTGTCGGTGCAAACGCCTATATTGTAAAGAGTAGATTTGAAAAGAATACATTTCTCACGATAATAAAAGAGCTTCTTTATAATCAATAATGACAGAGAATTTATGAATTTCCAGTATCTGACTATTGTAATTCCGTGTTAGGTATTTATGGTGCAAGAAGAACGTGGTGAAATCCTGAAAAAAATTCTGGTTGTTGAAGACAACCGGACTCAGGCTGAGTACCTACGGTTTATTCTGGAGAAATCAGAATATCAGGTATTAGTTGCGTTGAATGGCTTTGAAGCCCTTGAGGTTATGAAGAATGACAGACCTGATCTTATTCTTACTGACATCGTTATGCCAGAGATGGATGGATATGAACTCTGTAAAGTGATAAAAAAAAATACAGAATTTGCAGATATTCCCGTTATTCTGGTAACTCATCTCTATGATCCAGTTGATGTGATCAGAGGTCTTGAAGCAGGGGCAGATAATTTTATCATCAAGCCATATGATCCTGAATGTATTCACAATCGGATAATCAGTACGTTTCAGACCCGACCTGCTTCGAATCAGCAATTAACAGCACCGCCAATCCTCGTGAATTTTGCAAACGGTGGTCATACAATATCTGCAAATCGCAGACAAATTCTCAATATTCTTCTCTCAACATATGAGATCGCCGTAAAGAATTATTGTGAACTCCAAAGTGCACATGACCAGTTAAATATCCTCAATGATAAAGAACACCAGGTTCTCGAAGAACTTAAGCAATCACATGATGATCTGGTTCAAGAAAATATTGAACGACAACGGGCTGAGTCAGCTCTCGGCATGGCGAATAACAAGCTTCAGTTGATGGCAAGTATTACCAGACACGATCTGCTGAATCAACTAAACTCTCTGCAGGGATATTTAGACTTGGCTCTTACTGATCGGACCGTAGATCCAGAAAATGCATGGATTTTTGTTGAAAAGGCATTTAAGATCGTTGATCAGACTGTTGATACCGTAAAATTTACTGATGAATATCAGAATATTGGTGTAAATAACCCTATCTGGCAGGATATCAGGGTGCTCGTTCAGAACTCGGTTCGTCACACTTCTCTGGATGAAATACGGATTGAGAATCTTTTCCCTGAAATGATCGAGGTTTATGCCGATCCCCTTATAGAGAAGGTCTTTTCAAATCTGATAGAGAACTCTGTGAAGTATGGAAAGAAAAATACTGTTATTAGATTCAGATTAATAGAGGATGCTGGTTCGTATATTCTCATCTGTGAGGATGATGGTATCGGGGTTCCTCCCCATGAGAAAGAAAAAATTTTTACCTACCAGTATGGGAAAAATACTGGTCTCGGTCTCTTTCTTTCACGAGAAATTCTTGCAATTACTGGTATTACTATCTGTGAAACCGGTATTGAGCATGAAGGTGCACGGTTTGAGATCTCCTGTCCAGTAGGGACAATACGTTCACCAGAAAAGATGAAAGGGAGTGAATCTGAAGACATTTCTCCTTCTCCCTCGGCGTGATCATTGTTAACGTATTTCAGGTTTTATCCTGCCTACACTTTCAAAGTCAATATATGCATGGTAGGGATCGGTATGGAGTAACCGGACTCTGACTTTCTGCCCGACATAGAGCCCCCTGCTTCCCTGAATTACTTTCCCTTCAACGGGGGGTGAGAGGATCCTGACATATGTTCCTTTTTCTGATGCTCCGGTAATCAGTCCTTCGAACATTTCACCGGTTCTCTTTTGGAGTAGGAGGGCTGCTGCTGCTTTTTGCATAAATCTTTCTACTTTTTTGGATCCTTTCTCCCGACCAGAAAGCCAGGACGCGAGCTGCGTGAGTTCAGTATCTGAATATGGATCTCCTTTTCTGTCAATAACAGATTTGACGAGACGTTGGATTATGAGATCAACATATCTTCTGTTCGGGGCGGTACCGTGGGTATAATCGGTGACTGCGAGGGCAAAGTGTCCTATCGGCATCTCTCCCGGCATAAGGCTTACATATTCACCAGGTCCGATAAGTTTGACAATAGTTAAAGACAGATCAGGGAATCGTTCTGAATCAGTTTCTCGCTGGTTTATTAGAAATTTTGCAAGTGCTCTGGTATCAGGCGCTGATGGGAGTTTGAAGTGATATTGGGCAGCAGTCCTCCTGATCCCTTCCCAGTTCTTTGGTCTTCTGACGATCCTTTGGATCATTGGCAATCCAGCTCTTGTCAGAAAATCTACCGATGTTCCATTCGCTGCGACCATAAATTCTTCAATAAGGCATCGTGCCATGTTTTGATCCTGAATGACGAGATCAAGCACCTTGCCTTCATCTACCACTGCGCTCGCTTCAAGGGTTCCAAGTTCAAGTGCTCCCAGTTCTCTCCGGTGTTTCTTCAAACGCTGTGCTGCGGTATTCTGAAGAATTATCTGTTCTTTAAGGCCGGGAATATGCTGGATCGATCTCGGGATACCGGTTTTTCCTTCGAGCCAGTCTCCAATCTCTTCGTAAATCAGTTTGGCTTTATTTGAGACAATAGCCCGGTATATGGTCCCTGGACGAGTCGTTCCATCAGGAAGAACGGTGTACTCTATGATCATTGCCAGATGATCATTCCCAGGAAGGAGAGAAGATATTCCTTTTGAGAGTTCATCAGGGAGCATCGGAAATGTCTCAATCCCGGTATATACTGAAGTACCATTATGAACTGCATGTTTGTCTATGAGAGAATCCTTTTTTACAAAGGCATCTACATCAGCGATTGCAATTTTTACGAGAATGCTGTCATCCAGACCCAATTCACAGTATTCAATCTGATCGAGGTCTAAGGAGTCGTAGTTATCAATGGATGACCAGAGAAGAGATCGATAATCCCTGGTCTCCTGAGAGGTCATATTAAATGTCCCTCTTGATAATTTCCGTACCTCCTGAAGTACTCCCTTTGGAAAATCTGGTTCAAAACCATATTTTATCATGGCTTCCCTCGCTATTGCTTTGAGGTCAACGGACTCATGTGAATTCATCGTATTATGTTAAATTCAGTTTCAACAGATAAAAAACTAGGTTTGTTCAGAATGCTATCGGGCATTCATTCTTTCACTCTTTCGTTCATTTGTATTCGGGCTCTTTCTGGTTCTTTCTCTCTATTCTCTCTACCGCAATATTGGGTTCGCGGTAAATTTCAAGATAGCCTTCTACAAACTAATAACGGTGGATCTGTAGCAACCTCCAGGTGGTTTTAGACATCTTATGCATAAATATCCCCAGTTATATGGAAACCTATTATGAGTGCCCGGATAATGTAGTTTAGATTGTTTCTGATGCATCTATCGAATCATAATCGGGGAGAGAGAACTGTTCTCCTGATTGGAGTCACCCTCACTTCATCCTTACATACATGTGAACCTAAACTAGCGGATGCCCTATAATGAATCATGAGTTATATTCTCACATTAGCGTTTTAATTGTAGATGATAA
>JAZDKH010000048.1:0-2358 GCA_043803325.1 Methanobacteriota archaeon
CGATATTCTCCTGCAGTATTCATAAGGATTGTAATTAAGCCCTCTGATCACGAACGGAGGTGAGAGATCATTTTCACAAACCCGGGCCTGGTTTATGACGCAATATCGAGTAATAATTGGTAAAACTCCTCAGGCAGGTCTGCCATAGGTATATGTAATGACCGAAGTTCCCGAAGGGTCCATGCGTATGGATTGGCAGCAATTTTTCTCTTTACGTTCCTGGTACTATCAGTGAACTCACTTTTGTGCAGAGAATGTATGTCTTTGGGATCGGGCAGAGGATCTCAGGATCAAACTTCAGTATCTCTACGTATGGAGGCGACGGGTCAGGAAGGGCAGGATACTCTGTGGATGAGGCTAATACCTGCTCGAGTATGGAAGAGAGGGATTCACTTGGATGTGGCAGTGCTGCGTTAAGATACATGAGGCATCTGATCCGGTCCGGTATCACAGCGGCATCACCGGTGATCACCATCCTGCCATAACAGTGCCCGACAAGGATAACGGCATACCGGTTGTTCTCCCTGATAAGGGTACATACCTCTCCAATGTGTCCGGTCAGGGTCCGGGTTTATTCATTCATGATCTCCCGGTAGTTGACAGAAACATCACCAATCGGGGCACTTCCCGGTATGCTGAAATATCCTCGGGATGGTCAGGATCACGAAGGATATAGGTTAGTGCCAGGTGTGTAACGGGGAAAGGTGGTATGGCAGGATCTGGTGAACCAGACCAATATCTGATAGGTCTGTTTTACGAACTACCGGATGAAGACAATATCATGAGGGTGAAGTATCATAAGTAATTCCATTTTTTAAGGGGTGCGGAATGGGTACACCAGTGGTCTTCACTGCATGTGGGGGAATCGTCATCTCAAACCGCACGCCAGAGCCATATACTCCGGTCTCATGAATGGTGATAGAGGTTATTGAGAGTATCTCTCTCACGAGAAATAACCCATAACCGGTATTTTTTCCAAAACCACGTGAAAATATTCTTTTTTTATACTCAGGTTCAACCCCGCCTCCATTATCCTCGTATACCAGAACATATCCGTTCTCCACCTGATAGGAGGATATCATGATCCGGGTAACTGAGGTTCCATGTCTCAGGGAATTATCCATCAGGTTGAAAAATACTTTTTCAAGGAGCATATCGGCAAATAAAATCAGGTCTGTATTAATCTGTAACGAGACTGAATCAGGCGGATGCAGGGTATTCCGTGCTTTTGCCACAACATCCGAGATATGAAGCCAGACTGGTTTAGAAATTCCAAGATCCTGGTATTCTGCGGTAAATTTGATGAGTTTCTTCACAGAATCGGACGCATCATTTATCCGCTCAAGTTGTGTATGACATCGTGTATTATCGTGTATACATTCGGTCATCATGGATCCATACCCTGATATGATTGCTACCTGGTTGAGGATATCATGCCTGGTGATCGAGTTCAGAAGGTTTAGTTTCTCCCCTGCTTTGCTCAATGCCTGCGATGTCCGGGTAATCTCGGTTATATCCCGCAGGATGATCATTCTGCTCTGCAAGCGTGAAGAAGAATCAAAAACTGGATACATATCGATTAACAGAGATACCTCGTCGTTTTTGATCCTACTCTCTATTCTGATATTGGTATACGAATTTCCGGTCAGTTTATCATGATATGATGTAAGGAATGAACTGATAGAATTTAAATCATCTCCCGTTACGGTATCTGGTTCAATTTCCAGCAGGATTGATGCCTTCTTGTTTATCCGGATAATCCGGTTATGAGCATCCAGTACAATAATACCCTCCTCTAGATTTTCAAAAATAGAGTGATATGGGATATGGATCAGATCAAAGAACTGGAGTCTGAAGATCGCGATGAGAACTAACAGATTTATAATTGCAAGAAAAATTGGTTGTGGATCAAAATTCTGGAAAGGTTTTGAAATGAGGAAAAAAAAGACAAAACTTAAAATTCCCAGTACCATGCAGATGACGATTATGGCCATCTGGGGTTTGAAAATCCTGGGTGATTTAAGAAATATCCTGAAAAGGATGAGGAAACAGAATATCTGAGGTACAATAATTGATATATTCAGAACCCGGTACATAATTCCGGGGACGAACGCAGGTATTGTCAGGTTTTGAATCTCAACATACGTAAAACTCTCATAGTAAAGATGGAAAATATTGTTCGTAAAAAAACTGATAAAAGTGATTGCGGGAATAATAAATATAATCAGATAACTTTCTCTGGTGCAATACTTCTCATACCCCCCAAACTCTAGCGAGAAACAGAGTAAAATACCTGGTATCCAGGGAATTACCAGGTACTCCAAACTTAAGAAAAAAAATTGAATCTCAGGATCTGCA
>JAZDKH010000049.1:0-15262 GCA_043803325.1 Methanobacteriota archaeon
GCAACCTTCTGGAAAGTTTAATAGCAGCCAGATTGCGACCATGCAACCTTCTGGGAAGTTTAACAGCAGCCAGATTGCAACCATGCAACCTTCTGGGAAGTTTAACAGCAGCCAGATTGCAACCATGCAACCTTCTGGGAAGTTTAACAGCAGCCAGATTGCAACCATGCAGCCTTCTGGGAAGTTTAACAGCAGCCAAATTTCAACCATGCAGCCTTCTGGGAAGTTTAACAGCAGTCAGATTGCGACCATGCAGCCTTCAGCGTAATCTTTCCACATAACCAAATAATTTTGATTCGTGAAGATGTTCATTTTTCCACTTTTTTTATAGGCTACTCATGATAAATGAGGTCATCTCATGATGAATAAACAGGTTGACTTCGACTCTTCGAATAAGGGCGGGGTGGTAACAACCTGGGAGGGTGAGAAGGGCATCACGTATGAGAGTATTGAGGAGAGCCACCTTTTGCAGATGGGGTGCTGATCATGAGTACGGGAATTATAGTGCGTTTGATAAAGGCATCTCCTGTTTGTTTGGAGAATCAACACCATCACGAATCCCTGCATTTTGTACAGTGGTTACTACAAAGATTGCATTAGGACCAGGTATCCACATCTGCATCAGCACGACTATAAGGACTCCAGCCAGGGGGAGTATCCCGGCTGCATTGTGATATCATATTGGTCTGACGCTGATTTGCCATCGACCTTGGGGTGTGCAAAGGGATTGTATAAAATCAGTTTATTGTGTCCTCAATGAAAGCCAGGGGGAACGAGAGTGAAGGATGGAATAAGACGGTATCAGAAAATATGATGTCAGATAAGTCACATCTAACGAGAGGAATCATGCAATTCTCGAAGGTATTTGATCGCGTTTATAATTAAACATCTTCGATATAATATCCATAAGCATGAGGCTTATGCCTCCCTCTTTTATCGAACTCATTATTTAGTTGTCCTTGAACTACTCAACCAATCAACTGATCATACTCTGTGACCTCTGGCTATTGTATGTTTGGTATGATAGTGTCTAGGGAAGCGGATACCCTTGTAAGAGATTTCAATTTGTAATTTTCATTGACTAACTGCCTGATATCTGAATTCTGATGGATAATGCTACCTTCTATTGTGTCCTAATTTCCTTCAAAATTCCTCAAATTTTTCATTCTTATGGCATTTTTAGTTCTTATATATATCATAATATGGTTTACACGACTAAAATCGTTCCATGCCAAATCAAAAAACATGAATAATTTAAAACGGGACCGGGGAATGGAGTGATATAATCTGTATTCTCTAAATAATGTGATTAATCTAAAATGGGATGAGTTTATTAGACGAGGGTCTTTATCAATCCCCATGCCCAATCTCTACTCTCAACTATGGGTACTGGTCTAACACCTGAACAGAACAGAATTATATCAGATATCAAACAGTATCTTGATGATGCCCGGAGTATCAGCCTGGAACCTTCTCGGTATGACAGGGATCGGAGGAATTACTATGCCCTCTCGATGGTACTCTTTGCCCTATCGAACCGGCTTATCGATCTTGGGAGGGAGACGGTCTATTTCAGGGGGTATGCGGGTCCTGAAGAAGAGATAAAAAATAAGGTCATATTTAAACGGTTGTCTGATCATCAGGTGATTGATCCGAGAGCCCGTCAGGATCTCATGAGATTAGTAGACTTTCGGAATCGGTGTTCGCACCATTTTCATGAGTTGACAAAAGAGGATCTTATTCAGGTTAGTGAATCACTTCCCCGGTATGAGAAGTTCACTCATACGATGCGTGAAGAACTCCTCCGGACAACCCTGCTCTCAAAAAAGCAGATTGTCTTGGTTGCCGGGTTTATTATGGTTTTAGTCCTGATTGCTTTAATACTCTGGTTTTCGTGAAATATCAGGGGGTTTCCCCGTTTATCTCATCGCTCAGTTCAGCGATTGTTGCCTGCCGCTCTGCAAATGCATCATGCTGGTGGATACTCTCCTCATTATCCTGAGCGATGGTCACCACAGAGTCACCTGGGAGATCGCCGAATTCGGCATGGACAAGACGGGCCATTTCGCGCACACAGTCTTCCACAAACCGGGGATTTTTGTGAGCCTCAAGAACGACATGGCCTTCGTCTCCCCGTTTCAGGAGCTCAAATATCGGGGTACTCATGGAGTTTTTGAGAATATGGATGATCTTCTCAAGCTGAACATGGCTCTCATCATCAGTCTCTATTGAGAGGAATCCCTTCCCGCGTTGGTTATGGGTAGCCATGGGAACTTCCAGGAAGAACAATTCTATCTTATCCTTCTCAATCCCAAGCCCTTCCATCACTTCACGGGCCCGCTCTTTCATAATATTCTGGGCACAGGGACAAGCAGTCATCCCGGTCACTTCTGCGCCGATGCTCTTTCGGACAATGGGATCTTTGAATGTCCGCTGAGCAATAGCACTAGCAAATACCTTGACAACTTCCTGGCAGAGGGTGTGGGTTACCGGAGTTTCACCAGCCACCATAAACTCGCTGCGCATGAGAACCTCAGTTCTATCCGCATACTCATGCTTATCCAGGAGTTTTTTGGCTACCATGCTGCACAATTGCTCGATCTCCTTAACTTCCCCTTTTATCGCCTGCTCGAGTACCTCATCGATCACTTCAAAGTTTCGTGAGAGGTTTGCTCCTTTCAGACTCCCTGGCAGGTCAACAAAGATATCAAAATTTGATATAAAAATGACGGGACGCTTTCCGGGACGGGACACTTCAACGAGCTTCTTGACATTCTTGACCCCCACCCGCGTCAGACCGATTCTGACATCAGGGATGGTTGATTGTACGTCCGGAAGCTCTTTGATAAAAGCACGATCTGCTGTTTTCGTTATAATCATCGCTCCTTTTTAATCGTGATAGTTGAGCTGATTCCTACAACTGGGAATTTGAGATACTAATAGATTGTTACCTGCACTTCGCATCCATACCTGGTTCTCAAAATTGGCGAGTTCAAGGTAGGGCCCGGTTTTCGTCATAGAAGGCCCTCAATACCGTGGAGATCCACTAGTAAGGCCATGTTGTATACTAAATTTTTATCTCTAAAAAACCGTATGCGGTGAGTGACAGTACTCACGTTTATCAGAAGCGAAAGAGATATAATAAGTATTATGGTCGATGCATACGAAGCCCTGCTACATAAGGCGTACGAGGAGGTGACTGAGCCTTCTGAAGATGGAGAGCGGTGGTCATATCCCGAACCCCGAATCTCTATCGAGGGCAAAACGACCATCCTTGAAAACTTTACTGATATAGTCAGTGCTCTTCGGAGAGATCAGGATCATCTCATGAAGTTCTTCCTTGGCGAACTTGGAACAGCCGGGAAGATAGATGGGAACCGGGTTATCTTCAATGGGAAGTTCGAAGAGTCAATGTTCAGCCCACTCATCAAGAGTTATGTTGATGACTACGTCATCTGCTCAGAGTGTGGAAAACCTGACACCAAGTTGTTCAAGGATGATCGCGTTCTGATGATTAAATGTGAAGCCTGTGGGAGTCACCGGCCGGTCAGGAAGCGTAAAGCGAAGACAGAAGCATCTGCGAGCAGCCTCGAAGCAGGAAATATCATCGAAGTGAACATTGAATCTACATCTCGACGTGGAGACGGTGTCGCGAAGATAGGCAAATACATCGTATATGTGAAAGGAGCGAGACCAGGTCAGCGTCTGAAGGTCAGGATAGCAAAAATATCCGGTTCGATCATATTTACTGAAACGCCCTGACGGGTTGAAAAATAAAAGTATCTTTTTTTTATTGCTTTACTGTTGACAGATCATTCAGCAAGCCCTGGCATGATGATGAGAGGCGGGTACATGCTGCAAGAACTGGTGCAACCGGATCCTTCTTGTCATGGGTTGTGACTGTCAGGATTGGATCAGAAAACTGAAATTCGATGATATAATTTGCAACATCAACAGATGGTTCCTTCTGAATTTCACTGATGAGGGCATTCATGAACGTGTGCCCCTGACCAACAATTGAGATCTTCACTTTATCATCACTCAGTTCAAGAACGGTTATATTCATTCCTGATTAGTGTGTCTTCAAAACTCATAAAAGTACAACCACCTTATCAGAAGACGAATCGTTCTCCATCATATCCCTGATGAGGAAGGTTGAAGGGGAGGTAATGGCTCATATGAACGACCCGGAAGTCAGCTGCGCTCAGATCTGCGGCCAAAGTGACTGCCTCTTCATAATTTAAGTGCTTAACTACTTTTTTGACAGATGCAGGGAAAAGTCCGTCAATGAAGAGGAGATCGAGTCCGGTAAGGAGTCTCCGGGTTTCATCAGGGAGATGTTCGTTCGTATCAGATGTATATCCTACTCTGGTCTTCCCGTCAGAGAAGACCACTCCACAGGTATAGATGGGGGGATGCGTCACTTCGATAAGGGTGAACTCTATCCCCCAAAGCATGAATGGGGTATTGATGGGGATTTCGTGTTTCTCTCTGATAAGAAAGTGAAAGACTGAACTGCAATACTCCATGACCGGAGGTGCTGCATAGACTGGCGGGCTCTTTTGCACCCGGTAGAACTCCCCGTACCCCATGAAATGATCATAATGTCCATGCGTCCAGATCACTGCATCAATGGTCGGTGATTCACTATTCAGGAGTTGTCTCCGAAGATCCGGGGTGGTATCAATCAGAATTGAATGGCCATTATGGGTGACAAGAATAGAGGTTCGTAAGCGTTCTATTCCCCTCTCTTTGGCATAGGTGCATTGTCTGCATGTACATCCGATATGCGGAGTCCCAACTGCATCACCGGTACCAAGAAGCGTGATTTCCATCAATCAGGCCCCTTAATGGCAGGTTTTGGTCCGGCTTGCATCACGGGTTTTTATGAGATGTTCTCCCGTTATCAGGTCTTCATTTGTGATTGTTGTCCTGCCGTCAATGAGTGCGGTAAGTACAGCCTCACGTACTACCATCTTGAGATCTGCTCCTGAATATCCATCGGTATCCCTGGCAACAGCACTGACATCACAATCGCCGATAAACCCGGCAAGAAGACGCTGCAGGATGAGTTCACGTGAAGCGAGATCAGGGAGGTCAAAAGGAATAACCTCATCAAAACGTCTCCATGCTGCTTCATCAAGGAGTTGAGGATGATTTGTTGCCCCGATCAGGAGTACACGGTTTCTGATAAGGCTGATACGATCGATGTTTTTCAAGAGAGCATTTACTGCCCGTTTCATCGCCCCGTGATCGTCTCCAATTCTGCTTTTTGCAAGAAAATCAAACTCATCAATGAAGAGAATACATGGGGAGAGCGCACGGGCGACCTCAAATATCCGATCAATATTTTTTGAAGTTTCTCCCAGATATTGGGATGTAACCATCGGGAGTCGGACCTCAAGGATAGGCATGTGAAAAACCCGTGCGAGTGCGAATGCAAGCGAGGTTTTCCCTGTACCTGGGGGGCCGATGAAGAGGAGTTTTCCAATGTCAAAAACACGATGCTCTTTCAGGAAATCAAGGTGTTCTAAGGCAACTTTTAGTTTGAGAATCCGTTGAATCTGGTCCCCGGTACAGATGATGTCATCCAGCGTCTGTTCAACCTCTTCGGGAGCGCTGATGATACTGAGATCAAGACCTGGTCTGATCTTATCATCATCTGCGAGCATCCGGGATATTCGCCTATCAAGCGATATCCTGCTGTCTTCAAAGCGTGGATTCACATCGCGTGCAGTGGCATGAGAGATGCCTGAAAGAAGTCCGTTTTTCTCACCATACCAGGCGAGAACCGGATTCTTTCTGGTACGTTCCTCTCCTCCATGCTTTACAAACCAGGTGAATCCTGCTGGCAGAGTGGTTATTCTCAGGCGATGTCCGAACTCTTCATATACGGTGAGTGGATGTTTTTCAAGACGAAGGTGAGCATCCGGGATACCAAGAACGCGCTGAAGCGCACTCTCTGACACCACCACCGGTCCCCGCTCCCCCTCCATGCTCTGAACACCAAAGACCTCCCTTGCAGTGGGAGTTAAGTCGTTAATGTCCAGATTTTGATTTTGATTGAAGATGTCTGCAACCAAAAGCAGTTCAATCAGGTCTAATATCTCCTCATCACGGGCCATGTCAATAACTCATATCGTTAGTGCTGATCACAGATGAACGTGGATATTATGCGGTTGTTACGATACATCCGTCACTGGTGACGATGAGGGTGTGTTCCGACTGAGATACATAGGATCCCTGGACATCTGCTAGAACCGGATATGCGTGGAGAATCCCTTCTCTGACAAGTCTGGTTATTGTAAGGTCGGGTTTCTGTGTCTTCAGGTGCCTTTTTGCAAAAGGAAGGCCTTTCCTCTCTTCAATTTCGCTTAATATATGTCGTGCAGCAGGCATTCGGACTGGGCGCCATATCCGCTGTGAGTATATCTCAGTTCGTTTCTGATCGCTCACAAAACCGGTTCCTGTCGTGGCGAATGGCTCTATTGCAATTACCATTCCTTCTTCAAGGACAGCGCCACCGGTTGCAGGAATGTTTGGTACATTCGGGCCCATGTGGAGGCGATATTGATCAAGCCCATGACCCGTAAGGTTTGCAACTGGCCGGAACCCTCGTGACCCTATCTCCCCGGCCACTGCAGTGCCGAGTTCACCGATAGTCACCCCTGGTTTTACCCGTGCAATTGCAGCGTCACGCGCAGCAACTGATGCCTCGACGAGTCGTTTCTGATCTCCCAGGTCGATGGTCATTGCGGTATCAGCAATATATCCGTCGAGATGGACTCCGAGATCTAGTTTTATCATATCTCCCTGGGTAAACACGCGTTCGTCGTTTAAAGAAGGAGTATCATGCGCTGCTGCTTCGTTCAGCGAGATGTTGACCGGAAAAGCAACGCCGAGACCAGCGCTCATCACCATCTCTTCAACAGAGATTGCGACCTCAGTGAGGGGTATATCTGGTCTGATAAGTGCTGCTCCTTTTTGCAGGATCTCGGCTGCTCCTTTTCCTGCCTGAATGTATCTTTCAAATATTTCTTCGTTCATAGAATCATCTCATTGCTGAAATTTGTTATGCGATCAAATCCGGAATTGGTGACAACTCCAAGATTTTCTATTCTGACACCCCCGATCCCCCGGTAATATAGACCCGGTTCAACCGTGACGACCTGTCTTTCCTGAAGTATCTCACCGGCAAGAGAGAGACTTGGTTGCTCATGAATCTCAAGACCGATTCCATGGCCCAGGCTATGGGTAAATCCTTCTGTATCTGACCTGAAACCACGTTCATCAAAGTAGTTCCTGACTCTCTGGTGACAATCAGCGCCACTCACTCCTGCAGAAACCACCGATTCACCGATAGTCTCTGCTTCCGCAACTGCATCATACAGGTCACATACGGCGGAGGATGGTATTCCTTTAGAGACGGTGCGAGTCATATCTGCATGGTATCCGGTCTCCTGGCATTGGGGGAATATGTCTATGACAATCGGTTGGTTACTCTGAAGGGGTCCGCTGCCTACACAGTGTGGCAGAGCAGTATCTTCCCCACATGCAACGATGGTATCCCTGGCGTTACAGCCCTGATTTAGCAGGGTTGTATTGATAGTGAATCGAACCTGCTCTGAAGTGAGCGGGGTATCATTGTACCAGAGTATTCCTCCTCGCACCTCGGATTTTTGTATCTGGGTTATGGCCTCTTTCATAGCCATCTCAACTGCCTGTTGTGCCCTTCGTATGTGGGAGATCTCCTCTGGTTTCTTCACCGAGCGCATCCGGGCAATGGTGGATGATTCATCAAGAATTACTGGGATTTCTCTCTCTAAGGCACGCGCCAGACCAAGAGGGAACCGGGGGGGGACAACCACCGGTCCTTGAGCGTAGTGTTGAATCATTGCTGCAGTTATCCGGTAGGGATCTTTCTCATGCCTGATGATCTCCTGGTATCCTGCCTGTTGGCGCGTGATGATTCGCGCGGTTGATTCGCGTTCCGCACGGTCAACTTCCATCACCGAAACGATCATGATGGGTTCTTCTCCTGGTCTTTTTATGACTGGGATCGGATCATGGGTGACAAATCGGGTGAGATACCGCATATCAGGCTCATCTGATGAGGCATACAGGCAGTATGCGGCAGCACCGGAACGGGTGATGAGATCATCGAGATAGTCCATTCTCTACACATTGCTGATGAGACCACAAGTACTTTTATGATAGGATTGATGTATGAATGATGAATGAGTCTGCCAAAGAGCAGTTCAGGTGGAAATTCTGGCACATAGCAGTGATTCTGAACGGAGTCATCTTCTTCTTTGCCCTTGGTGTGATTGCAATCTTTCTCTTTCCCCTGGCTTGGAGGATCCCAGGGTCGGTAGTATGTCTTCTTATTGCATTGGCACTTGCGGGAGTATTCCGTAGACAGTATCTGAAGACCAAGGAATGGCTGGATCAGAACGCGTGAGTTTGAGGCAGGGATGCTCCAAAAGATCAAAGGGGACATAGAACTTATCGGAAGGCACCTTGAGGTTTTGTCGTCTGTTACAGAGCATCAGCCGATTGGCATCATCAAGTTGTCTGAGATTTTGAATGTTCCCCAACACCGTATCAGATACTCTCTGCGAATTTTGGAAGGTCTTGGTTACATCCGCGCATCACCAAGTGGAGCAGTCTCGACAGAAAAGGCTGAAGAATTGTTTTCAAGCCTAAATGCTGATATTGATGAAATAATTTTGTTATTTCGTGGAATGAAATCTTTTGCATCTGTGAATGCGAAAGATACAAACGGAAAATTTTAAATATATAAAATTCCAACATTATAGAGCACTTATGAGCCGCCATAACTCAGTTGGTAGAGTGACTGGCTGTTAACCAGTTTGTCACAGGTTCGAGTCCTGTTGGCGGCGTTCTTATTTCGGGCCTGTAGCTTAGTTGGTTAGAGCGCCCGGCTCATAACCGGGCGGTCATGCGTTCGAATCGCATCAGGCCCATAATCCTCTTTTTTTTATCTTCATCCAGCAAACGAAGATAATAATGCTTACATGTCCGGTCTGTGGTCAGGATCATATTCGTGATGCAAGATCTCTCATCTCAGAGCGGGGTATGATATTTTCTCCATGTCCGGAATGCAGGGGAATCACCCGGAACAAATCACTCCCCCCGGATGATGCAGTGCCATTTGACTGTGGGTGTGGAAAGGTCTTCATAGATGACGTGTATTTCCATCTCTATCACCTGCTTTTGGATGCCGGGTTGTTTACTGGGAAAGAGCCTCTTACCTGTGTTGGTACGCCTCTTATCGATCCCGGTGTTTTCCTAAGGACCCCTCCGTATCTTCCTCCTCGCTCCCTTCTTCTTATCTCATCTGCTTTTGATTCTGAAACGGCACAGAGGGCATATCATATGATACCTCAAATTTCTGGAATACTTTCTGACCAGGGGGCTGCACCGGGGATTGGTGACCTTCAGGATCTTTCTGGTCCGATATGCTCAGAACATATCCTTCTCTGTGGATGTGATGTGAGATCAGATCTCTTTCCAACATCAAAAGGTCCGGTGATTGTGTATAAAAAGCAGGGATCAGCGCATATTGAGTTTCCTCATGGAATTAATCCAAAAATCCGTTCTGTTGAGGCTGCCATCAGGAAGGCCCATCCTCTGCTCTTTGTGGATGCCTGTTCAGGTTCCGGTACCCTGGGGCTGGTCGGCGCGCGACTTGGGGTTCAGCATACGATTATGAATGATCCCTGGTATGCTGCAGCGTTCTTTTCCGGGTTTAATCTCCTGGTCAATAAAGAGATACTTGGCTTAGCTGAATGTCGACTTCATACAGATTATTCACGGATTGCGGGGGAACCGGTTCGGATGGATCCAATCCTGGTAGCGGAAGGATATGGTTCTGGTTATCGAGCAGAGGTCTATCAGGGAACAATGCACCGCCTTCCGCCATATATTACCGGAGAGCGGGTCCTGACCGTCTTTGATCCCTTTGATAAACCGGGATTTCTGCAAAATCAATCCTTTTTTTCCTTCTGGCACCAGACCGTCGGAGGGGAAGTTTTTATTCCCTAAGTCTTCGCATAATAATGGGGACTAGCCCGGGTGGATCGACGTCACCTGTCACCTGAAATCGCCGGTACGCAGGGGGCGAAGTTCGAGGAAGGCTTACACGTATTGCCTGAATCCTCCATGCTCTTGACGAAGAAACCCTGTCCTGTGAGGTCGATGGCCAGAAATCTGACCTTCGGAGGAAGGAAGGACCTGTTGTCGCGGATATCGGTCCAGGCCCGGAAGGGAGCAGACTTACCGTGAACATTCGGCGCCCATAGGGTTGCGGGGCGGAGGAGAGGGCTTTTGGTGAGGGCAACAACGGTCTGTCAACCGAGAACGTGTCCCTATTTTTTACGCTGATTATCATGGCAAAAGTCACGATCATTGGTGCAACCGGACGCGTAGGTCAGTATGCCGCACTTTCAATCTCGCGGATACCATATGTACGTGAGATCCAGTTGTACGGCAGAGAGGGTTCACAGGCGCTTCTTGATGGAATCTCCCGAGATCTCATAGATTCATTTGCAGCCTCAGGAACTAACAGTTACGTGCGCTGGAGTTGCGATCTTGCTGACATGCGGAATTCTGATGTGGTGATTATTACCGCAGGTATGCCACGCAGACCTGATCAGGATAGACTCGATTTAGCTCAGGAAAATGCCAGAATCGTGGCTGATCTCTCTCTCAAAGTCGGGACATATGCTCCTGATGCCATGCTTATGATGGTGACGAACCCTGTTGATATTATGACATCGGTGGCTCTTCGGTACTCCGGGATGAAACCCAATAAGGTATTCGGTCTTGGAACCCATCTTGATTCCATGCGTCTCAAATCGCTGATAGCATCCTTCTTTGAGGTACATGTCAGTGAGGTTCACACTCGTATCATCGGAGAGCATGGCGAGAGTATGGTGCCACTCTGGTCCGCAACTACTATCGGAGGCATACAGATATCCAACCTGCCAACATTTGGCAACCTTCCTATCGGCGAGATCATGAACGCAGTAAGATCTTCTGGTCAACAGATCATCGCAAGTAAAGGTGCCACTGTTTGGGGCCCGGGAGAGGCGATTGCAACAATCATCAAAACAATTCTTGGGAATGAAAACCGGATTCTGACTCTGACTGCGTATGTGAAGAGTGAGGTCCATAACATCGGAGATGTATGCATCGGAGTTCCCGTACTTATTACCCGGAGTGGTGTGTTTCCCGTTACTATCAGGCTTGATCCCCTCGAGGTTCATGCGTTTCAGGCATCTGTGGAACGGATCCGTAGGCTGACAGAGCAGGTAATGTCAAGGATTGAATCTGGTGAAAATTCTCCCTGTGAAGAATCTTAAAAAAGGTAAATCTCGTTTTATACGAGGGTGGATCCAATGATTTCTGCCCGTTCAATACCGGCAATACTGTTGAGTAATGCTTCCGCTGCGTCGGTTTGTCCTTCCGCATCAGGAACTACGGTGACGACCTTTAATGCAACTAAACCGAAACCGATAGGTTCTTCCTGAATATCCTGGACACGGGCGAGTTTTGCGCGTATCTCTTTTTTAATTTCTTCCCGGTCTACATCAGGGGATTCTGGCATGACTTTAATAATCAGTGCCACATCGCCCATGACTTAAGGCCCCCGGAATCCGCATGTTGGGCAGATGAATTCTACACTCTGTTCTCGGCATCGGTAACAGCGGGTGATACCGGCTCCACAGGCCGGGCAACCAAATTCAGTTGATCCCTGCTCTGCCATCGGCCCGTTGCATGAGGTGCATTGGTCTTGACTCATATTCTGATATCTCCAAAGGTGCTTATCTTATTCATTCTTAATCCTTTTAATGGTGGTGCCAAAATGAGTCCCGGTTACTGGGATTCCCTTGAGAACCTGGGCAACCCGTTCTGGTACCGTTCCATTTATAATCTCTCCCGAAATAGCGTGGCTTAAGATAAAGGGGATGAAACAGGGGTCCAGGTCGTTTGTCTCTATCTGGGTTGTAATATGATTCAGCGGTTGTTCTCCTGCGCGGATATGATCAATTGATTTCAGGATTAACAGGTCAGCAGAGAGGTAGTCAGCCAGCCAGGCACTGATGGTATCTGAGGTGATCTCCCATGAATGAGGGAGCGGGTCATGATGCCTGAAAACCTGATACGGGAGCAATACCTGTGCTTCTGTTGAAAAAAATGGTATATCAGTTGTCTTCACCCCGAATGTTGAGAGATACCAGCCATATTGTTCCATGCCTGCGATTGCCATCCAGTGTGCAGCCGTCCCCTGAACATCCGTTCCTCTGACTGCATCAGCAAATACTCCTCCTCCTGGCAAAATAAGGATATTCTGCCCTTCTCTAAGGATTACCTGGATTATCTCGCTAGCATGGGGAAGAAGGCTACCTCCGATCTTTATGACCAGTGGTCTGTCCATTAGAAGTATATTTCAGCAGATTCATTTATGACTGCCTGTAAAATTTTCTCTATGCGGCTCTTCTGCCTGTTCCTTATCTGGGCACTCTGGATATCCGGAGTATCCGCATTTCAGATAACTGAGGTATATCCTGACACATTTCTGAATGGCGACACAGATGAATATCTGGTTATCAGTGGGCAGGGGCCAATCAGCACTCTGGAAGTGACTGATGGCGAGGGTACCCTCCAGTTCCCTTCAGGATCGGTATCTGGAGGATCGATAACAATTGCACGTGATGGGGAAGCATTCAGAAAAATAACTGGCAAATATCCGGATTATGATCTGATCGGGAAGAGTTCATCGGTTGCAAAGCCACATATTACCGGAAAATTTCAACTGGCGAATCAGAAGGATGAACTCACTCTCATTCTTAATGGGCAGGTTATTCAGAATCTTACCTGGCCCGGTTCATTCAGTCCACGAAAGGGACAGATTCATGTACTATCACGTGAGGGGATCTGGGATTCCCGGGTGTATATATCAGGGCAAAGTAGGTTCGAATCAACCAGTTTTGCTAATATTTCCGGGGTTGCATTCGTGTCCCCTGATTGTAGTCGTTCAGTCTTTGAGGATGCAATAACCTCTGCTCATCACGAGATTCTCGTTAATATATACGAGTTTACGGATCAGGGATTTGCAGATCTGCTCTGTGCTGCAGCTGCCCGGGGGGTGAGGATCATCGTTCTCATTGAAGGAGGTCCGGTAGGTGGGATTTCTCCAGATGAGCAGTCTGTCATTGCAACGCTTTCTGGGAGTAATATTCAGGTGTCAGCGATGACTGGCGCTGGTGAAGATCATGCTCCATACCGGTATGATCACGCGAAATATCTCGTTATTGACGGGGAACGAGTTCTTCTGACAACAGAAAATTTTACTTCTCATTCTATCCCTCATATTGGAACGTCAGGAAATCGGGGATGGGGGGTTTTTCTGACCTCCCGGGAACTTGCCGGATACTTTTCTCAGGTCTTTGCCAGCGATCTGGATGGGCCGGGTATCACCCGGGTTCAGGGATACCCTTCCGAGATAACTCCATATACTGGTGTTTCTTACAACCAGGTTTTTGAACCGGTCTCTTTTACCGCAGCGTTGGTCACCCCGGTTCTTGCACCTGATACTACCGATCTCATCGTTCCATTCATCTCCAAAGCCAAAAAAAGGGTTTTGATTGAGGAAGCGTACATCAAGCACTGGACTGGAGGAAAGAAAAATCCATATCTACAGGCAGCAATTGATGCCGCCCGACGGGGTGTTGACGTCCGCATAATCCTCGACTCATTCTATTACAACGACGAAGATGAGGCTGATAATGCCGATATCGTGGATGAAATCAATGGTGTTGCTGACCGGGATCATCTTCCTCTTGAAGCCCGAATGATAGATCTCAGGAGTACCGGTCTGTTAAAACTTCATGCAAAAGGGGTTGTTGCAGATGATTCCGTCTTCATCTCCAGCATTAACTGGAATGAAAATTCGCCGGTTTTTAACCGGGAAGCGGGTCTTATCATAGAGGATAAATCTGCAGCCGGATATTTTGCCTCTGTGTTTGAATCTGACTGGAAAGGAGGGAGAGTATATGAGGTTCCCTCTGCGAAGAAGGGCCCTGATATGATGAAGATAGGTCTGGCATCCGCGATTATCATATTTCTAATCGTTGTGTACTGGCGGAGGCAATGGCAGCGATAAAAAAGGGAATTAGAGGTATTCAATGAGGAATACGAAGATCAGGTAGTAGAGGGCAACCATGAGCATTACTACTCCGGCTCCCCTGTTGATGATACCATGATACCGGGTAAAGAAGGATACGGCACGCCGATTTGCATCCATTGAGAACGCAGAGAGGATGAGGAGCGGTGTTGCCATTCCTACTCCGAAGATGACGAAGTTTATGAAATTTGCAAAAAAATCTGAGGTTGTTGTTGAGAGTGCAAAGAGGAGAATGATTGAAGTCGGGTTGCAGGGGAGTGCAACAAGGCCGAAGAAAGCTCCAAACATGGTTGCGGTAATCCAGGGAGTACGTGCCTCTGGAGAATGGATCGTTGGAAATATCCTTCCGATATCAACCCCAAGGATCATACCGATGCTCATTATTGCCAGTATCAGGTAGACCACCGGGCCTAAGAACCCGATGACAAGGCCAGTAGACATCTGCAGGATTGAAACAAATACTACTCCGAATGCGAGCATTGCTCCGATAACTCCTGCGGTTACTGCAATACCGAGCAGGAGTGTTGACACCCTCTTTCCCTGTGCTGTTCTTCCTGCAAGGAATGCCAGATAACCGGGATAGAGGGGGAGGACACACATAGCACCAAGAGGAGTATACAATCCTGCCAAAAAAGAGAGAATCCAGGTGTCAGGACTGAAGTCCATAATTATGCACAAACCTGGCTTAAGGCACTCTTCAATGTTTGCTCTCTGAATACGCCGGATCCCAGGTGGTTCACAGTCCGGTTGCAGATAATCACCGTCTGGGGGAGTTCAAGAGCGAATCCGGTTCCAAATGTTTCCACAAGCCCACGGGTAAGTTCCTTCGGTGCCGATGCATACCGGCCCGGAAGTTTGTTCTTCTCCAAATGCCGTTTTACCATATCCTGATTTTCATTAGGGTCAAGATCTATTCCGAGGAGGGTGAAGGCATCAGGTTCAGCAGCCAGGAAACGTTCAGTCTCGCGCAGCTGCATTGAACATGCCGGACACCAGACCGCAAAGGTATGAAGCACAACTGGTTTACCCAATTTTGCAAGATCATCGATT
>JAZDKH010000050.1:0-4966 GCA_043803325.1 Methanobacteriota archaeon
GCATCATCGATGTTAATCTGAACATATGATGCCGGAACCTCATAATGGAGGGCAGCACACCGGTCGGTCTGTGTCCGGGAGTGGTAATGGAAAATAAGTCGACCGGTCATCAAGGTGAACGGGTACTCCTTATCAGCGACTTCTGCCGGAGGCCGATATTCCAGACCAAAGAGATTGCCCTTCCCATCTGCAGTTGCAAACTTCTCGGTGTGCAGAATCGGAGTTCCCGGATGTTCGATCGTCGGGCATGGCCAGATAATAGATGCCGGATTTTCTAGTTTTTCGTACGTGGCTCCGAACATGGAGGGAGTAACGGCCCGCATGTCATCCCAGACGTCCTTTGCTGTGGGGAGATCAAAGCCTTTGAAGCCCATCTTCTTTGCAAGTTCTGATATGATATGAATATCTTCCTTAGCCTCACCTGGTGGGTTGACCGCTTTCCTGACCCGGTTGATGCGGCGTTCTCCACTGGTGAACGTACCATCCTTCTCAGCAAAACAGGCGCCTGGCAGAATAACATCAGCATACTGACAGGTCTCAGTCATGAAGATATCCTGGACTACAAGGAAGTCGAGTTTATCAAGTTGTCTTTTTACGTGGTTTGAATCAGGATACGTGACTACCGGATTCAGACCAAGGATATACATCGCCTTGATCTCATCCCCGCATATGTTGATCTGCTCAGTCAGAGTCTGCCCGTACCATTCCGGAAGGTTGGTGACGTCCCAGGCCTTCTCCATCTTTGCACGGTTTTCTGCGACTTCACACTTTTGGTACCCAGAGTAGACGTTCGGATATGCACCCATGTCACACGCACCCTGCACGTTGTTCTGTCCACGGAGCGGATTTACACCGACTCCCGGGCGGCCCACGTTTCCGGTGAGCAGAGCGAGGTTTCCCATTGAACGAACATTGTCAGTACCGGTAGTCAGTTCAGTAATCCCCAGGCAGTAGATGATGACCGCGTTCTTAGCTTCAGCATACTTAAATGCCAATTCCTTTACAACTGACGTCGGAACACCCGTGATGGACTCTACATCAGCGTATTTTTCCACGGTCTTCTTCAGATCTTCAAAGCCGTTTACCCGTGCTTCAATGAACTTTTTGTCGGCTTTGCCTTCTCTGATGATCCAGTACATCATCGAGTTCGCAAGTGCGATGTGGGTAGACGGATTAAACTGAATCCATTTATCAGCAAGTTTGGCTGTTGCTGATAGTCGTGGATCTATGGCATAGATTGGGATGCCCTTTAGCTTTGCTTGTGCAATGCGCCGGCCGGCCAGCGGGTGTGCTTCCACCGCATTTGATCCCCATATCAGGATGAAATCTGAGTTCAGGGCATCCTCAAAGCCATTCGTTGCAGCACCTGAACCAAAGGAAAGAGAGAGACCGGCAACAGACGGCCCATGGCAAATTCGGGCACAATTATCCACATTGTTTGTCTTGAATCCGACCCGTGCAAACTTCTGGAAAATATAACAATCTTCGTTTACTGTTCGGCATGAGGTCTGGAACCCGAACCCTTTGGGCCCAAATTTGTCGTTTGTCTCCTTGAATTTCTTTGCAATAAGATCAAGGGCTTCGTCCCAGGATGCCTCAATAAACTTGCCATCCTTCTTGATAAGCGGTGCAGTCAGCCTATCAGGGCTGTGAACTGATTCCCAGCAGGTTACCCCTTTCGGACAGAGCTTACCATCATTGATGGGGCTTCGTTTATAGGCTTCAACACCAACACATTTCCCATCTTTTACAACGAGATTCAGAGCACACCCAACACCACAATATGGGCAGGTGGTCTGTACATACTTGATTAATCCTTGAGGATCCGTTTTCATGAAAATTCCCCGAGTTCTTCGTGTACAAGCGGAAAGGATCGTTAGACCCTTAGCTCAGCTGTGTCTTTCATTTCACCTGAATGCTACAGAAAATACCCGATATTTCCCGATGGCAATAGAGTCATCCGGGCGGTATGATACCGCCAAATTGCGACAAGTTAGTGTTTTCCTGGTACTAACCGGATGATCCGGAGAAATGTTCAATAAATGAAACGTCACACAGAGAGCATAGAATTCTGTTTAAAAGATACACGATAAACCTTCCGATTTACGATTGACAATCGTGATAACCACATTACTTAAAAAAAGTCTGAATGATTACCACCCCGGATTAACAATGATTTTAGAATCCTGAGGATCATAACGAAATAAAAATGATTATCAAAAAACAGGTGAAAAAACCTTATCGATAGGTGCGCTTTTTCATGAGATGAGATATACGCGTACGTACTTATGATGATGGTATTTGGGGAGGACTGTATAGTCCAAATACCCCATAATTCTTCCGCTTGTACGAAATCGACCTCGGGTAAGATCAATTATCCCGGAGAATACTCAACTAAATCCGCTCAGATTTTCTGACGTCATAAGTGAGCACATAAATTTCTCCCTTTAATGTATGTAATCCACCACATAGAGGAGTCCAAATAAGAAATTAATTTATACAAGTACTAAATAGGAAGAGATATTTGCCCGAATATTTGTTTACTACATGCCATGCAAAGGAAATGCCCCATTTTAGACCAATTAATTATTACAAAAAATAAAAAACGGGTTACTAAATAATATGCCCTCAATCTTCAATAGGTTTGAGATTTTCGTCTATTCTGAGTGATTCATTTGATATGGATTATTCCTGACAAAGCCTAAACCCAGGGTCAGTTTCCGGTCTGAATTTCTGATATATAAGATACAGCACACCTGACATCGAAAAGACGGGTATCATCCATCAGATGACACATATCAAGGAATTCCCCCGTTATCAGGAGGCGACGTATCTCCCGCCCAACATCTGTCCCCCGTGGCAGAGGAGTGTGTTTGAATATCACCCCGTGGGTATGGAGAAACATCTCCTGCGAACCACGATTGGCAGGATGGATGTAATATAGAGCCGAGAGATCTTCTGGCTTAAACCGGGAGAGATCACTCTTGAGATCAATTCCAATTCCAAACGCGACAACCGTCTCTCCTGCATACTTGGGTTCATCTACTACCTCTATCCAGTCCTTCACATGGGCAGGATCCATGATAGATCCTCCGTCAGGAGGTGCATTTTCAGGAATCGGGGGATGAAGTATCCCGGAGGTTCTGACACCAGATGCCGTGCCGATCAAGGCGATTGCTACGATTCCAAAGAATTCAGGACGAGTATTCCGAGAATGTTCAAAAACACTCTGATATATTCGGCTGAGAGAAATTCCCTCAGGAGTATCTGCGACAAGTGTAAGATAATCATGGAACGGACCCTGCAATGCCGCAGCAAACCCACTGTATATCTCCACCCCTCCGGTATCCCGAACCGGAGTGAAGAAGTCAGGAATATAATTCCCATCAGTAGGAAGCCAGACTATTGAACCATGAAGGGTGATCATCTCACCAAGAAGATGGCGTGCCTGTTCAGGACTCTCAGCAAGGGCACCTAATCCGATTGAGTATTCACAATCAGTGAATTTGATTTGAACGACATCTGCAGAAGTTATACCGGCATGGAGAACCTTGGTCAGACTTCCTGATACATGGAGCACTGAATCGCCGGTCCCGGCTGGAGTCACCTCCATCGTTGCGTTATCCACCTGGTACCGGGAAGAGGAAGGACAAGAGGGAGAAGTATTCTGAATGGTATTATCACGTATCGCAGAGATAGCATGGCTACGGTCAGGATAGATGAAAAAAACCCGATCCATACCTGCCATAGTAAGAACATTCAAGGGGAACTCTCCAAGATTACAGAGTATTACACTTCCGGATCGGTCTTTCACCTTATTTCGAGCGATAAGAAAAACCCTGATACCCGCACTACTCAAATATGGCGTTTCCTCTAGGTCCAGGACAATAAACCTGATATATTCAGTCAGACTTTCGGTGAGCGCCTGCTGAAGCACTCCGGATCCATACCCGTCAAGCCTTCCGGATGGTGTAAGAATAAGGATCTCCCCCTGTATTTCAGCCCTAATATCCATAATACTCCCTCAATGCTATGAGATATGTGTGTGTCTGCAGTTACTCCTGCGCCGTGGTACCTTTGTAGTGATCCTATCTGAAGATTCCTGTTCCCTCTTTATGTGATAAAATCCTGGATACCCATGCAGATAGCGATATTTATGCTAATACTTATAACTACCACCGATTAATCTTCAATTTAGAGAATATCGTCCATCAGGGCCTGGAGCAGACCAAATATCCTAAGGAACCTAATATTATTCAGTAAAATGCTTGAGACAATCGTCATCCTGATTCTCATCATCGTCCTGATATGGATACTTATTCGGTATATTCGACTGACTATAAAAGTGGAAGAGCGTGCCAGAACTCTCCACGAAAAATGGAGGGATCGGGATCTTATCGCCATCAACAGAAGGCTGAAGGAGGAAGCTGATGATACGATTCAACGAGAGGTCGGGTTTCGGAATAGGGAGTGGCAGACCAGGGAGGAGAATAGAATAAGGCAGGATGCAATAAAGAGGTCTCGTGAAGTGATACATGGGAAAGTGACCGAGCATCTGATACCATTCTTCCCCTCATTCCCATGGAATCCATCTGACGCACGGTTCCTCGGCTCTCCGATAGATTTTGTCGTATTTGATGGACTGTCTGAGGGGATGGTACGAGAGATCATTCTTGTCGAGGTGAAGAGCGGGGCATCCAGATCCCTCACGCAACGGGAACGGTCAGTGCAGCAGTGTGCCCACAAAGGTGCAGTCTCATTTCGAACGATTCACCCGGATGATATCGAAAAACAGAGATGTTGAGTCATTATCACCAGTAAAAAAAATTACAGTGAATCTGCACTAGGCGCCATAGAAGCTGATTCACTCATGCACCTTCGTTACTCATCCCTTCCGCGGATATTTCCCCCGGGTGATCTAAAGATGGAAGAGATGTGAATCTGATGATGTGTTGCAACCAGTTGC
>JAZDKH010000051.1:0-2928 GCA_043803325.1 Methanobacteriota archaeon
AGTGACCGGACCGGTTTCAAGGGATGCAAACATTCGACTACCATCTTTCTTTAGAAATTCAAAATCGTGGGATTCTTTAAGACCTGACTCTCGACGCTCAATATTCAGCCTGGCAATTCTTTTCCCCTGCTCATCCATGAAATCAAACAGGGATTTCCCAGTCATCTCACCGATGGAGTACCCAAGCATATCTGCCATATGGTGATTCACAAAGGTAGTTTTCGCGTCCTTATCTATCGACCATATACCTTCCTGCAATGTCTCAATAAGATTGCGGAATTTCCATTCGCTAATCCGAAGCGCTTCTACCGCCTGGCGTTTCTCCTGGATCAGTGTCTGTCGCTCAAGGAGATTCTGCACTTTTGTAAGCATTTCCTCAGTATTGATAGGTTTGATAAGATACCCCGATGCTCCTACATTCAGAGAACGGACGGTATTCTCCACTGAGGCAAAACCGGTGACCATGATGATTGCAATATCCGGATTGATCTGCCGCAATGGAGCAACCAGATCGATACCTTCAGTATCAGGCAGTTTTATATCAAGAAGAACCAGATCGATTGAACTACTCCCTGCTACTTCCAGAGCCTCTTTCCCGGTTCCAGCAGATTCTATAAAATATCCGATATTGTGTAAAATGTACGTTAAGGTTCTTCTCTGGCTCTCATCATCGTCAACGATCAAAATACGTTTCTTTGAATTCATGACCAATTATTCACCGATTCTGTACTTTCCTTCAGGCACCAGGATTTCAAACCGAACTCCTTTTCCAGGTTCTCCAGTCTCTTCAATCGTAATATCAGTTATTGAAAGAATTTCCCTGATCAGAAAGAGCCCCATCCCGGTATTTTTCCCATACCCTTTCTTAAAGAGATTCTTCTTCTCTTCATTCGTAATTCCGACCCCGTCATCAGAAAATATGATGCAAAATCCTCTTTCATCTCTTTGACCGATCACGGTAATAGTACTTACCGATTCGCCGTGGCGAATTGAGTTATCAGCCAGATTGTAAAAGACTTTCTCAAGTAGTCCGTCAGCAAATACGAATAACCCTTCTAGATCTATAGTAATCCTGATCCCTGATCTGGAAAAGACCATCAAGGCAGACCTGATCATATCGTGAATATTAACCCATTGTGCTGCCTTGATTCCAATATCCTGGTAATCCCTGGAAAAATCTATCAGCCGATGTATCTGCTGGGCTGATATGGATGCTTTTTTGAGCATGTTCATCTGATCGGGATTACTCACATCCTCATTGAGCATCTCTAGATATCCAAGGAGAGCAGTTAGCTGGTTGAGGATATCATGTCGGTTTATCGAAGCGAGATGATTGAGTTTCTCATTAGCCTTTTGTAAAGCTGATTCTGCATTTTTTAAGGCAGAGATATCGATGAAACTCTCAAGAAGATACTGATTGCCCTTCAGGGTAACCGGAACTACGGTCTTCATAATGGGAATCAGTTTATGATCAACTGTTTTTAATACCCATTCAATATCATCGATTTCCTGATGGAGATCGGTAATTGGGCACTGATTAACCATTGAAGGGCAGATAAACTGATGACAGATTGACCCGATGACCTCTTTTTTTTCTGCTCCGATTATGTGGAGGGCTGCCGGGTTAGCATCATATATCGTATGGGTACCCGGATTAATGATAATCACCCCGGCACTAACTGAATTGAATATCGTCTGCAGGTACTCTTCACTCTCCTGGATTCTACGCTCATTATTCTTCAAATCAGTAATATCCCCGAAATGCCAAACCCTGCCAAAGTAGTTCCCGTCATCCCCATACATCGGAGCAGAAAAACGTTCGAGAATCCGTCCATCTGCAAGATAGATCTCCTCATGACTTTTTTCATCAGGATGTTCGTAGAGATATGTTACCCGGGTCAGGAATTCATCAGGATCCTGGAGATTATCAAGTACTGATCGGAGTACCTGCTCGTCTTCCCGTGATTCAATTATTTCATCAGGAATTAACCATAACGTTTTAAATCGCTGATTGAACGAGATGATTTTCCCTGAATTATCAACAACCAGGATACCATCCGGTGACGATTCCTGCTGGGTTGAGAGAATCGCGTTTTTGAATGTTATCTCATTCTCAACCCGTTTCCGTTCTGTAATATCCTGGAAAGCTCCTACTAATTTAACAACTATTCCATTGGCAGTCACTGCACGACCTATAGACCGTGCCCAGAGATGCCTGCTCTTTGCACTCGTGAACGGCAATTCAAGATCAAACGGCTCCTTATCTTCAATACAACGCTGAATAGCCTTTTCAAGTACGGTTCGTCCGGGCATATCGTAGAAGAGAGCTGCCTGAGAGAGATCATAGTTCTCAGCTTCAGAAATATCATGGATCCGGTAGGTCTCTTTCGTCCAATATACCCCCTTGGTGAAAACATCAAGTTCCCACCCACCGACACGGGCCATCCTGCCTACTTCATTCAGCAGGATTTCACTCTCTTTTAGTGCCTCTTCTGCTTGTCTCCGCTCCCGGATCAATGCTTGTCGTTCAAGCAGATCATGCACATTTCCGAGCATCTCATCATTATTGATAGGTTTTACCAGATATCCTGATGCTCCTGCATTCATGGAGAGAACGGTATTCTCTACTGAAGCAAAACCAGTAACCATAATGATCGCCATATCCTGATTGATCTGCTTGAGCGGTGCAATCAGTTCGATGCCTTCTGTGTCAGGCAGGTTAATATCGAGAAGGACCAGGTTTATTAATCTGCCCGATGCAATCTCCAGCGCCTCTTTTCCGGTCCCGGCTGATTCGGTTAGGTATCCTTTCTTTTTGAAAATAAATGAAAGGGTTTTTCGCTGGCTTTCTTCATCGTCAACTATCAGAATACATTCAGGTGAGTCCATGACATACCCCGTTAATTCAAAGATTTTTTCTTTTTATCC
>JAZDKH010000052.1:0-4272 GCA_043803325.1 Methanobacteriota archaeon
TGGGAGAATCAATAATTATGAGGTTCAGTTACTCACAACTTCAGGGAAGATCTTCTGGGTATCCCTCTCAGCGACCGTGATTGAGTACATGGGTGAACCGTGCTTTTTCATCGCATTCATAGACATATCCAGGCGGAAAGAACTTGAAGAGAAGATTCAGAAGAGTGAAGAACTGTACCGGTCAGTTGTCACCGCGTCACCTGATGCGATCGCGTACTCGAATCTGCATGGCATCATGACCATGATCTCACCCGCAGGGGTCAAAATGTTCGGAAGTCTGACCTCCCAGGATTTTATCGGGCACCATGTTCTTGAGTTCATTCACCCTGATGATGCTCCGCAGGCACAGGAGAGGATGCTTGAGCTCATAAAAGGATATAAACTGCAGCTTCGTGAATATCGGGGTCGAAGGGTTGACGGGACATTCTTCCCCTATGAGATCCATTCAGAGCTGACTCATGATGATGCCGGCCAGCCGGCCGGGATTGTGTATGTTATCAGAGACATTACCGAGCGGAAAGAAGCAGATGAACTAATCCACGAGAATGAAGAGCGGTTTGCCACAATATTCCAGGAAGTTCCGGTTCCCTTGTTGATTCTTGACGAATCAGGTGTTATCCTTGAGATTAATGCCACAGGTGAGCAGCGGTTCCAGGTCTCCCGGGATCAGATCGTAGGTATGCAGGTTACCAGTCCGGCGTTGTTCAGTGATAGCGGAGAGGGTGACCCTTATCAGTTCATCCTCGGGCATAACCCCGGGAAATCCCTTGAAACCCGATTCAATCTTCCTGATGGTACCTGGCGGTATGTGACTATCAGATCCCGGTTTATTACTCTCCGCAGATCTCCTGCAATCCTTCTCCTGATCCACGATATTGATGATATCAAGCGGGCTCAAAATGCGTTAACTCAGGCAAATGCTCAGATTAACCTGTTGAACAGTATTACCCGTCATGATATTCTGAACCGGGTGACGGTCGTGATGTCCTATAGTGAATTTTTACATGAAAAGGTGAGAGATCCATCCTCTTTAACCTACATCTCCCGGATTCATGATTCTGGAAAGGATATTCAGCATTTAATCGAGTTTACGAAGCAGTACCAGGATCTTGGGGTGAAGAAACCCGAATGGCAGCGAATCGATCTCATTCTAAAGAGCCGTTCAATTCAGCCACTGCTTCAGGATATCACCGTTCATCTTCCGAAATCATCATGCGAGATATATGCAGACCCGATGCTTGAGAAGGTGATGTATAACCTGATAGAAAACTCATGTCGGCATGGACAGACGGTAACAGAATTTTCGATCTACTATGTGGAAGAGAATGATCACCTGCTGGTCCGGTATACTGACAACGGCGTAGGGATACCACTCTCTGAAAAACCGATGATATTTAAAAAAGGGCATGGGAAGAACACCGGACTGGGTCTTTTTCTTATCCGTGAAATCCTCCAGATCACCGGGATTACGATAACTGAAAATGGAATACCGGGTGAAGGGGTACGGTTTGAGATGAGGGTTCCAGTAGGATCATTCAGGTTTGTTGGATCATCCTGAGTTAATGTTCGAAGTGAATATATGCCCGGTTGTGAGTCCCAGTTCGGGTGATAGAAAAATCATCAGAATGTAATCTGACCAGTGTTAGTGACAATCGTAAAAATGAATCGGAATCGTCCATCAACTCTTCATGAGATGGCATATCCTGTGGAATAGTAATCTGGTCTCCCTGATACTCAATCATGATATCAAAATTGTATTCATCAAATGAGAGACTCACCTTTGCTCCTTCTCGAAATATTTCGTTGACAAACCCACTCTCGATAAACTCAAAGAGAGCTGATCCAGCCCGATACGCAACATCCCGGCGTGCCCCCCATTTCCGTGCGTTCAAATCGATAAAAGAAAAAACAGTTCCGCCAAGATCCTGATCACCAGGCAGGATCTCGATAGAAGCCTGTTGTTTTATGCCGATCCGAAAGATGAGGGTGAGCCCAATGGCGATAGTGGTTGAGAGTGTAAGAGGTGAAGTAAGGTTCGTTTCCAGCCAGGCGTATTCAGCGGGAAGAGAAAGATTCGCAAACGTACTCGCACCAATTCCAAACACAAGTGAGATTCCGATAGTAAAAAACCGCCTGGTATCCATCATCCGGGTCATCATCACTTCAATTCCTGTCATTACCATGTAACATATGGAATAGATGAGGGCAGCACCTATGACCGGGAGCGGCATGATCATAAAAAAAGCCGATACAGGGGGGAAGATAGCCATCATAACGAGGATAATCCCGACAAAGATCCCAATTCTACGACTTGTTGCACCAGTTGCAATCGAGAGCCCGATATTTCCCGAAGAAGTACTCTGGCCAAGACCTCCAAGGGCCCCACAGAGAATATTGGTCAACCCATCGGTCAGGGTCCCCCTGCTATAATTTTGCATGTCAGATCGGATCCAGTTTGCATCATTGATCTTTTGACAGGATGTCAGGTTGCCAATTGTCTTGAAAATCCCGGCAAGACCGGCGAAGAGGAATGGGAGCATCACTGATGAATTAAAGGTCCAGGAAAGAAATTCCGGCCGGGGTACTATCAACAATGGGAACGTGAGAAATGTATAGATCAATGAATCAGGTATTTGTCCGAGGAGAAAAGCAGTGCCATACCCTGCGATAATCCCGATAAATGCCGGGTACAGTTTTAAGAAACCCCTCCCCCAGATACTTGCAACAACTATCACCGATAGGGTAACCATGGCAATTACCAGATCTTCATAACGGAATACGGAGTTCTGACCTTCCATACCAAGAAAACTCTGAATTGAAAACGGTATTGCAGAGATTCCTGCCATAATTATAACAAGTCCGGTAACCTCTGGTGGAAACAGGAACCTAAGCTTCCCGATAATCCGGGAGATTGCGACCTGAAAGAATCCGCTTGCAGCAGTCATTGCTGACATAAGGCCAAGACCGCCGATGGCATATGCCGCAGTAGAGGGGGGGATAAAAAATAATGCTGCAAACGAAGGGCATAAATAACCGGATCCAAGATAATGCCCTTTTAATGACTGGAGTATTGTACCGATTCCTACCGAAAGGACGGTCATTGAGAGAAAGAAAGCAGCATCGCTATTCCCCATCCCGGTCGATCTGATAAGAATGAGGGGAAAGATAAAGGAAGTTGCTATGAGAAGGGCGTGCTGCAATCCCAGGAAAAAACACGGGATCAGGGGAGGAATTTCATCGACAGTATATGTCAGTTCATAAGAGGGTTTTTGAACAATGATCTATCCCTTCCTTTACCAATTGTTCCATTTGCTGTATATTAAGTAATCTTACTTTCCCAGAAATTACAGGCAATGCTAAGAATTATGTGTGATTTAGTTTATCATCTTTATTGAGACTACTATGATATCAATACATTACAAGAATTACCAAAACCGTCACAAATTTACCCTTCATTTAAGCACAAAGAGATCAAATACCTGATACAGGTGTCTGGATGACCAATACTATCGTACATTTTCTTCTCATAGGAACCGTAACTCTCTGTTTCTGTTGTTTTCCAGGAGGGGCGGATCTCCAGGAATATGCCCCGGGATATATCCTGGTGAAAACAACAGATATCTCACCATCCGGGGTATCAGTCCTCGACTCTGCCCATGCAACAATCAATGCATCAGTTACGAAGGATTATACTGCAGAAGGAATGCCAGGTCTGGAGCTCGTGCATCTCCCTGATACCATGCCGGTAGATGCCGCCGTCACCTATTACCAGGGTGTCCCTTCGGTGGCCTATGCAGAGCCCGATTACTACCGGTATACCACACAGATCCCGTCAGATCCCGGGTTCCAGAAGCAATGGGGTCTGCAGAACACCGGACAGATATTTAAAGAAAACACGTCTCCGGGAAGCCCGAATTCTGATATCAGGGTGACTCCTGTATGGGATACCATAACCGGGAACAAAACAATCATCGCCGTTCTCGATACCGGGGTGGATTATACCCATCCAGACCTTGCAGCAAATATCTGGACCGACCCCCTGACCGGAACCCATGGGTATGATACCATCTCCGGGATGATGGATCCCATGGATCAGGATGGGCACGGTACCCACTGTGCCGGAATCATCGGTATGGTCCCAGACAATGGGATCGGAGGATCGGGCGTCGACTGGAATGTCAGTGTCATGCCGGTGAGATGGATCAGCAATGGCTATGGCCGGGTATCTGACGAGATCACTGCAATCTTATGGGCGAGTGCTCATGGAGCAAC
>JAZDKH010000053.1:0-2550 GCA_043803325.1 Methanobacteriota archaeon
AGCAGGAGATCTCGAGACCTTACAGACCATTTATGGTGCTGTCCATAATGCCGGTTGTTCAGGAGTTTGCATGGGGAGAAACGCATTCCAACGAACAGATACAGCAATCTTTGTCAATAAAGTATGCAGGGTAGTTCATGATATTGTACCAGCGGAGGACCTCTGATGAAACAGGTCTTCGTCGATGTCAGACCGTGGAATAAAGAGATTGCAATTACCGCACTTGAATCCGGAGCAGATGGAATCATAACTGATTCTGCAGAACGTGTCCGCGAACTCGGCCGGATTACTATCATTGCACCAGACGGAGACCTTATCCCTGGCGAGGATATCATCGAAATTACCATAAAAAGCACAGAGGACCAGAATGAAGCGATGGAGATTGCCAAAAGAACACCGGTAATCGTTCATACCCCTGACTGGACCGTTATCCCGCTTGAAAACCTGGTCGCAGTAGCCGACTCAGTCATTGCAGTGGTAAAAAACGTAAGCGAGGCTGAACTTGCTCTAGGTATCCTTGAGAAGGGAGTTGCCGGAGTTATGATAATGACCGATGATCCAGCCGTGATCAGGGATATTACTAGACTCGTTCAGGATTATGGCTGCCAACAGGATCTTTTGCCTCTCACGATTACCTCAATAGTGCCCGTAGGTATGGGAGATCGGGTCTGCGTTGATACCTGCTCCTTGATGGTAAATGGTGAAGGTATGCTTGTCGGGAATACATCATCAGGATTCTTTCTTGTTCATGCAGAGACACTCGAGAATCCATATGTCGCCCCTCGCCCATTCAGAGTGAATGCAGGAGCAGTTCATGCATATTTGAAGCTTGCTGATGGAAAAACTGCCTACTTAGCGGATCTTAGATCCGGTGACCGGGTGATGGTGAACGGTGCGAAAGGATCATGTCGAGAAGCAACCGTCGGCCGGGTCAAAATAGAACAAAGACCACTCCTCCTCATAGAAGCTGAACACAAAGGAGCTCCGGTGAGTATCATTTTACAGAATGCTGAGACGATCCGCCTCGCAAAGCCAGATGGAGATGCGATATCAGTAGCAGTTCTGCAGATTGGAGATGTTGTTCTCGGTGCTCTGGATACCGGTGGACGGCACTTTGGCATGGCAATAAAAGAGACCATCCTGGAGAAGTGATGAAAGTCGGAATCGTCGGGGGCACCGGGCAGATGGGCTCTTTCTTTACTCGTGTTTTTGAAAAAGGAGGCCATACGGTCAGGGTTTCAGGCCGAAAGACACCGGTAACGAGTGAGGATCTGGCAAGGGAGTCTGATATCATCATCATTTCTATCCCGATTCATTTGACAATCCCGGTGATTCAACATATCGCACCACTCCTCCATGATGGACAGATTTTTTGTGACCTAACCTCTTTAAAATCAGGACCTGTGAACGCAATGCTCGAGAGTCAGGCTGATGTCATCGGTCTGCATCCAATGTTTGGGCCGACTGCTACCTCCCTGCAAGGCCAGACTATCATTGCTACGCCGGCACGGTGCTCTGATGAGCACCGTGAATTACTGACTAAACTCTTCACCAGTCAGGGTGCCCGGGTTACAATGACTACGCCCGAGTATCATGACCGGATGATGGCAGTGATCCAGGGACTGACCCATTTCAAGGCACTCGTAATGGCAGATACCATGAGACTGTTAGGCATTACTCCCGAAGAGACAGAGCCATTTATGAGCCCGATATATCGAATCGAAACTTCTGTTGCAGGAAGAATCCTGGCGCAGGATCCAATGCTTTACGCTGATATTCTCAGCGAAAATCCCGCTATCCCTCAGGTTCTTGAGACATGTTGCAACGCTGCCTTGTCACTTACCAGTATCATCAAGTCAGGAGATACCGAAACATTCAAGGAAAGATTTATCGCTGAACGGGAATGGTTTGGTGAGTATTGTACCAGATCACTCGAAGAGACGGATATTCTCATCTCCGCAATGGTGAGATCATGACTCTTATCACACTCGGACCTGCAGGGACATTCTCTCATGAGATGTCGATGAAGATAGAATCAGATAAGGTCATTCTTGTTTCTACGATAGGTAAGGTCTTTGCAGAGGTTGTGAGGACAGGAATCTCCGGGCTTGTTCCCCTGGAGAATAGTGAAGCTGGCGGAGTAACCACAACCCTCGACTGTCTAACGCAACATCCGGTTACGATTACGTTAGAATCATACCTGCATATTCATCATTGTCTTGCTTCAGATGTTCCTATTGAATCGATAACCCGTATCTACGCACATCCCCAAAGTCATGAACAATGTAGCAGACTCATTGAAGAACTTGGGGTACCGGTAATTCATACAGATAGTAATGCAGCAAGTGCTCTTGCAGAGAAATCTTATTCAGGATCTGCAGCAATTCTCTCAGAGGCTCTGGCAGTAAGACATCAGATACCTCTGCTCAGAAAAAATATTGAGAACAATGCATGTAATATCACTAGGTTCATCCGAATTTCTACCGGAAAGCAGGCGACTCCTGACTCTGAAAAATGCAGTTTACTCATAGATCCGGATGAAAACCGTTC
>JAZDKH010000054.1:0-10856 GCA_043803325.1 Methanobacteriota archaeon
GGTTGCAAGGGCTGCAGACAAATATGGCCACTGCCTCCTGGCATTCACCGGTCTTGATCTTAATAGTGCGAAGGAGCTGAACCGTAGATTATACCAATTCTTCCCTGCCGAGAGAATCCTGAACGATCTGACAACTGTGGCCCTTGGATACGGACTTGAATATTCATTCACCATACACGAGCGGGCACGAGCTGCAGGGCTGATGGGAGACGATGAACTCAGGCATCCAACAATATCTGCAGCAACCAACGCATGGTCAGCCCGTGAAGCATGGATGGATCTTGAACCAAAATTTGGAAGCAGGGATCTGCGTGGGCCCATCTGGGAGACGATAGGAAGTCTGACCCTGCTTCTTGCAGGGGTTGATCTCTTCCTAATGATGCATCCGCTTGCAGTCTCTACGATGCGGGACGTCTCATCACGACTCATCGCCGGGAAGGCTGCACCGGTTAGGGCTGAGGCAGAATGGGTATCAGCCAGGATGTGGTGAGGAGATGACAACGACTGCTGATAAGAGAAAGAAGGGGATCAAGGAGATCAGCCCGATAGATGTATACAAACTCCTCCCCCGAACCAACTGCGGAGAATGCGGCGTTCCGAACTGTATGGCCTTTGCCACGAGAGTTGTGAATGGTGAAGTGGTTACTAGCGAATGCCCCCCTCTTCTTACTGCCCAGTATTTTGAGGCACAGAGCAAACTCGCTGATCTCCTAGCACCACCGGTGCGTGCAGTCACGTTTGGGACCAGGACGAGAGCAGCAACCATCGGCGGAAAGCATGTCCTGCAGCGGCATGAATTCACGTACCAGTTCCCCCCCCCAATAGCCATCGATATTTCTGATGAGATGGAACCTGCGGTCATCGAGGCACGGATCAAGGAGATAGGGGAATTCTCATACAGTTATATCGGAAGAACCCTGACCCTTGATGCGGTAGCGATACGGTCTGTATCAGGTGACCCGTCAAAATTTAAATCGGTCGTTGAACAGGTGATTCACCTCACCGATCTTCCCCTGATCCTCTGCTCCTATGATCCAACCGTTATGAAAGCCGGATTGGATGCAACTCCATCCCGTCGCCCGCTCATCTATGCTGCAAACGAGAAGAACTGGCGTGATATGGCTGACCTGGCAGTCAGCTATGAATCCCCGATTGTTGCATCAGCTCCCGGAGATCTCTCGCTCCTCCGATCTTTGGTAAAAACCCTGATGGCCTGTGGCATTTTTGATATTGTCCTTGACCCTGGTACCTTTGGTGACGAAGGGCTTGCCGGAACGGTTCACTCCTTCACGGCAATTCGAAAAACAGCCTGTAAGGATGCTGACCCGCTCTTCGGACTCCCAATACTCGGAACACCCATTGCCGTATGGACCGGACAGGAACTGAGTGAAGAGATGAACCGATGGCAGGAGGCATATACCGCCTCCATCCTGATGACCCGGTACTCAGATCTGCTGATTATGCATAGTATAGAAGGCTGGGTTTTACTTCCCCAGCTCATCTGGCGATTCGGCCTGTATACCGATCCGAGAAAGCCGGTATCAGTTGACGCCGGCATACGAACCTTTGGGACTCCCGGCCCTGATTCACCGGTTCTTGTCACCTCAAATTATGCACTTACCTTCTTTACAGTAGAATCAGATATCAAAGCAGCAAAGATCGATTGTTATCTGATAGTGATAGAAACCGGTGGTCTCTCAGTAGAGGCTGCTGTCGCCGGACGATACTTAACAGCGGAAAAGATTGCTGATGCTCTGAAGGAGACTGCAATAGAAGGGACAGTCACCCATCGGCATATAATTCTGCCAGGGCTTGCAGCCCGGCTCTCCGGTGAGACCGAGGATGCCACCGGTTGGCGTGTTCTCGTCGGACCGCGTGACTCTTCAGGGATCGGGAAGATGATTCGCGAACACTGGCCTCCAAAAGAAGACTCATAACTCTCTTTTCATTATCGTGATATCAGATAAACCAGGTCGAATATCGGGGCTTCCGGTCACGATCCTCTTCAATCCCATGAGCAGGATGGTAACTGTACCTGCAGGCAGTACTGTACTTGATGCAATTCGTGAAGCAGGAATACAATTCGAAGCGATATGTGGTGGAGAGGGGCTGTGCGGAAAGTGTCGGGTCATACAGGTGAAAGGTGACTGTACTGAGGATGCGGATGCCTGCTCACAGTGTCTTAGTACTGGAGAGCGATCCTTAGGTTACGGTCTTGCCTGTAACACAAAGGTCTGGTCAGATGCTGAATTTACCATCCCGGTAGAGTCTCGTATCGATCAACCACAGATACTTCTGACAATGGGGGATACAGAGACTGAAATGAGTCCGGCGGCAGGTAGGTATCCCGTTCAGGTGATCATAGATGGTCCATCAGCTCTTCTTGGGCCTTCGGTGCGAATACCCGGGTTTCACGGACAAAGACCAGTGATGAGCAGGGAGACGGTATCTAATATTACAGGTTCAGATCAACCAGTCTCACTCTTGATCTCTGCAGCGAGTGGAAAACCAGAGGTCATCGATGTCGAATATGACAGTAGTGATCATCCGATCTATGGTATTGCGATAGATCTCGGGACGACAACCATCGCAGCACTGCTCGTCAATCTTCAGGACGGGAAGGTGATCGCGAAAGCAACGGCATTGAACCGGCAGATTACCCATGGTGAGGAACTAGTAACCCGTATTGCGCTTGGCAGGTCGGTATCCGGACTTGCGACCCTCCGGGCTGCTGCAATCGGGAGTATCAACGAGGCTATCAGCAGATTGTTCATGGATGTTGGTATAGGCCCAGAGAAGATAATTGACTGCTGTATTGGGGGAAATACCGTAATGTGCTGGCTCTTTGCAGGAATCGATCCTACCCCCCTCGATTATGTGGATGCAGAGATACCCACCACCCCGATCCTCCTCCGTGCTGAAGATGTCGGCCTTCGGATTCATCCTAAATCCTGGATCTGGTGCCTGCCCGCAGTCAGCCGGTTTGTCGGTGGTGATGCAGTCGGGGATCTCATCTCTTCCGGGATAGACCAGACTTCTGATGTCTGTCTTATGATAGATCTCGGCACGAACGGGGAGATAGTACTGGGAAATAAAGACTGGCTGGTCTCCACCTCCTGTGCCTCCGGGCCAGCCTTTGAGGGATCAGGGCTCTGCTGCGGGATGCGGGCAATGCTTGGGGCTATTGAACATGTCACTATCGACCCGGATACCGGGAAGGCTTCTGTGAAAGTGATCGGCAATGCCCTTCCGAAAGGGATCTGCGGCTCAGGGATCATCGATGCTGCTCCTGCTATGGCAGCTGCCGGCATCCTTGACTTCACCGGGAAACTTGTGGAAGGGGCTAATGGCGTTAAAAAAACAGACTATGGAGCAGGATATATGTTAGTTCCTGCTGCAAAGACCGAGACAGGTTTGGATATCATGATCACCAAGCAGGATATGGCGTACCTGATGGATACGAAAGCTGCCATCTGTGGCGCGATAAGTGTCTTAATGATGAAATACCGGTTAAAGATTGAAGATATTAACCAGGTGTTCCTGGCAGGAGCATTCGGAACCTTTGGATCCGTTGATAAATTGACTGAATTCGGTATTATTCCAGAATTCCCAAATGCCCAGTTTCATCGGATTGGTAACGGATCACTTACCGGGGCATATCGGTCGTTGATGTCAGTTGAAGTTCGAAAGCGGGCGGTCCTGATAGCTGAGCGAATGGCATATATCGATCTCCTGGTTGATACTGATTTTATTGATGAATATTGGGCAGCTCTGCGAATACCGGGAAAAGAAGAGTTATTTCCACATTATTTCAGCCATCAGATTCAATCAGGTGCTTGAGAATCATTATCCGGGTAAAAAGGCAGAGATACCACCGGAATAAAGAAGAGAGACCAGAGGACTCTAATGATTCGAAAAATTTTCTCGATCGACAGAAAAAATGCACAGTTTGCTTAGTCAAAGCCACTCTGGAAGGACAAGACCCATCTCTTTCATCATCCGACCTAATGCAGTATCTATTCCCCTCTCAAGCCATGCCAGTGTCAGGAGATAACTCACCGCTCCAAAGAGTACACATCCGGCAAGAAGGAGAACATGTGTCAGAGGGAATATCAGAACAAATAATCCAACAATAACAGCCATACACAGTGTTGCGATACAGATGGATCTAAGCGCCCGCAGATCAGGGATAAGCCCAATATACTTGGATAAAATCCACCCAACGCAAACAACATGTATCAGAACCGTGATAAGTACTGCAGCCCCAGCCCCATTTATCCCAAATATCGGAATCAGAATCAAATTCAGGGGAATATTTACCGCAGTAGCAATCAGGGCCGGAACCGCTGAACTCTTCGGCATTCCAAGGGCATTCAATGTCATCGTCCAGAGAAAGACAAACACATATGCAACCTGAGTTATCAGAAGCAATGCCAGGACAAAACCTGCAACCTGATAGGGTGACCCATATAAGAAATACAGTAACCGGTTCCCAAGAATCATACCACCAATGCAGACCGGAAGAGCAAGAAGCAGCGAATAAGATACAGCTCGGGCAAGTGATCCTGCAATCCATTCCCTCCGTTCATCGTGCTGCCAGGAAGAAAATTTTGGATATAGAATTGTATTTAGAGCAAGGGCAGAAAAAAGAGCAAATGAGGCGAGTTGCAACGCTATTCGATACAGACCAACATCATTGGTAGAACCGAAGTATCCGAGCAATATCGTATCAATATTACCGTATATTATCATCCCACCTGAAGCAAGAAGTGTCCAGAATGAGAAACGTATCAGTTCTTCAGCAGATTTTTGACTAAACCGGCCAGGTCTAAAATGACATAGCGGAATCAGATACAATGACCCGATAACAAGGCCTGCAATGACACTCCCGGCCAGACCGGCAACACCAAACCCGGTAACGATTGTAAGAACCTGCGTTATTATCCGCACCAGGTTATTTATCAGACTGCTTATCTGGATATATCCAGCCTTCCCAGTCGCATACAGCCAGGTTCCAGCAATATCAGCACAGGCAGTCGCCACAACACCAGCAATCAACCAGGGCAGAAGTCCGGCGGTTGTCAGATCAACCAGCGCAGGACCAAGGAAAACAAGTAATATAATCGAACATAAAAGAAGAATAATTCGGAGCATCAGATATGTTGAGAAGATCTCAACCCGCCTGTCTCCAGAACCCATCAGATTGACTGTGGCACCACCCAGCCCACCACTGCTGATGAGACTAAATATCCCAAGATAGGCGAGAAACAGAAAATAACCTCCAGGTACATCGGGAGATCCGGTCAAATGGGTTATTGCCATAGTTGAGAGAAACCCAAGAACAGTAACCGTTATACTCGTCCCGAAGTGAAGAAAACTCTGACGCTGGACATCTCCAATTTGAAGGAATCGATCGGTGAGTATCTGAAAGGGTGAGGCCATATATGTACAGATATTCACATCAGGGAGACTTGAAAGATGCTCATTGATCAGGATCTAAAAGATTTTTAGAAAGAATCTCCTCAATCAGAGGACCGTGAGTATTTTTCCGATATTATAAGGAATCGAGATTGATATCTTCTCCTCACCAAACACTTTCAGTCTTTCTGCCTTCCAAAGAAATACCAGCACTGAGTATTAGTAGAAAGAGCGTGAGATACTCAGTATGTTTCCCTCACTCAGCAGAAGTATTAATTTAATCAGGGCCAGTTGGTCAGTCCTTAACAAGGACAAGGAGATCATACTCTTCCCGATACTATCAGGGATAGCATGTATCATTGTTGTTGCCTCATTCATTATCCCATCAGTTATCATAGGAGCCGGACTGAAAACTCTCTCCGGAAATCAGTACCTACTTTACCTCGGTCTATTCATCTTTTACCTGATTACCTATTTCATCATCATCTTCTTCAATGTAGGACTGGTGACCTGCGCTAATATCAGATTAAACGGGGGGAATCCCACATTCTCTGACGGAATTTCCAGCGCTATAAAAAATCTCCACCGAATACTGGTATGGTCGCTCTTATCAGCCACGGTAGGGGTCATACTCTCATTGATCAGAGATCAGAAGAATATTGTCGGACAGATCATCTCTTCACTCCTTGGAACTGCCTGGGCACTCCTCACCTATTTTGTCGTCCCAGTGATGATTCTTGAGGATAAAGGTGTTGTTGAGGCAATTAAAGATTCAGCATCTTTATTCAAGCGTACCTGGGGAGAAACAGTTGTCGGACAGGGAGGAATCATGATCGTCTTTGGCATCATCGCCATACTCGGACTGATTCCCGTTATCCTGTCATTTTTATCAGGATATACACCACTGATTATCGCTGTTATCGGATTATATCTCCTCCTTGTCGTTGTCCTCGGCGTGATCGGTTCAGCACTCCAGGGAATATTCACCACAGCACTCTACTTGTACGCAAAGACAGGAAATGTTCCATCTGCATTTAACACGGATCAGATAGAACATGCATTCAAACCAGCAAAAACGAAACAGATTTAATATATGGTTTTCTTCCTACTACTCTTTTTAAGACAAGAAACCTTATGTCCCTCTCAGCGTAACGGATGATGATAGTATGATCCCAAGAAGAAAGGTTTTCATTATTCTCTGTCTTTTTGCATTTTGTGCAATACCTGTATACACTTCAGCAAGCCTTCCCATGGTAGGATTTCCCCTGAAACCTTCGCCTGCAGAGGGACCATATCAGGATGTTGCATTTTTAGAAAAAGCAAACATGTCCATCTATGCTCTTTCCAATACATCAATCCCTAATGGAACAACTCTCCTCGACCTCAAGTCAATTCAGCAGCAGATATCAAAGATGAATATCAGCCCTGAATTATACCCATTAGCATCAAATATCAATGCATTTCTCTATTACACAGGAAAAGCAGGAACTGAGTACTCTGATGCGATGAGTCTTTCATCCAGTCCATTCTCTCCGATCGACCAGAATAATGGTCTTTTCTCAGATGCAGAGATGTATTATTCAGCAGCGACATCTGTATGGAATCGGATTAAAGCCCAGTATCCTGATGTAACCCTTTATACAATGCATATAACTACAGACCAGAGCTCATACAGTAGTTCTTTAATGGGTGGAGAAGAGTCTAAATACGGCGCTAAATCTGGATTATGGTAATCTCAAAACAGTATCACGATTCAGTAATCAGATATGGATATCCTGAACGACAATCAACGTCTCTCTTTTTTCGTCTGCTTTCTCATTATTAGTTAACGTGAGTTCCCGAATCAATATGAAAGGGCGGAACGGGATAAGTGAAAAGATCCAGCGTATCTTCCCCTACCAGAAATGCACCCTTGATACATCCTCAGGAAGTGGTGGATTTCCCCATCTCGGCTGATATCTTCTGAACAGAGTTGGATGCATCTGTGATGACCTTAGTAATCTGATCTATCGCAGCCGTTACTTCCTGCGTGGTTGCTGCAGACTCTACCGCTTCCTTGGCGGTCTGTTGCACCAGGTTACCGACTTCATGAACACCTGCCGTGATCTCTTCAACCGCAGCAGCCTCGATATCTGAATTCAGTCAAGAATACCGGTCTGATCTGCAATTCCGGAGATGACCCCCACGATCTTCCCGATCTCCTCCACCTGACTGGTGATATCATTAATGGTAACACTCGTCTCTTCAACAGAATGCATAATCCCTTCCATTCCTTTCTCAGCTTTTCCGGCGAGAATAACACCCTTCTTAGAAAGGTCTACGGTCTGTTTCGCCATACCGGAGGCCTGCTCTGCTTTCGTCGCAACTGAACTTACCGCGTTTGAGAGGTCTTCCATCGCATTCAGGGTCTGTTTTACCCTTCTCCACTCCTTTCGGCAAGGACACTGACTGAAGATGAACCCTGTGCAAGCATATTCGTAGTGCTGGCAACCTCTTGTGCACTGGCATTGGTTTCTTCCATCCCGGCGGTAAGGCTCTCTACTTCATCCTTAACGCCGCCGATCGCCTCACTTCCCTGAATACCAATCTTATTGAGGCCTTCTTTAAATACGATAAAGTCACCTTTCACCGTGATCTGTTCACTTACCCGGTCGGTGTAATTACCCGTGGCATATGAATCGATAAGCCGCATTGCTTCATTGACCGGGGAGATAACTGAATCAAGCATGTTATTGAACCCTAGAATGATCTCCTGATATGCCCCGAAAAATCCGGATGAATCTCCCCGCTCTTTCAATCTGCCTTCCTGTGATCCGGTGATGAGAAACCTACTGCATCCAGGATACTCTTGATAGTCGTTATTGTATGGTTGAGGGCCGGGGAGATCTCATCTTTATCATCAGAGGCCGTGAACAGGGTGATCTTTTTATCTCCCATTGCTATCTTATGCAGGGTCCCGACGAAATCCATCTGCATATGATCCGCATAAGCATCCATTGTGGTAGCCATCATCCCGATCTCGTCTTTTCGGGTCATGGACAGACAAGTTCCAAGATGTCCCAGGCTGAGTTCGGATAGCATCCCAACTGCGGCATTGAGCGGAATCGCAATACTTCTGCTAATCACGAATCCAAGTCCCAGAGCAGCAATTACTCCGAACAACCCTATGTCAGCGATGGTGAGAGTAGAAGCAGCAGATGTCATTAATTGCCCGAAGAACCTGGCGAACACTTTCATCGCTCATCTCAGAGGTATTCCGGGTTTTTTCAGCATTTTTCGCGATAAGATTTGCCCCCTGACTTACATCATCTATTCCCGATGTCACCAGATTCGCATGTTCGGAGAGATTTTCCATCTTAATGCCAATTAACTGAAGTACATTGGATATATTATCACTCACCTGGTTGAGTGAATCTTTCACAATGACCAGATCACCCCTGACATTCAGATCATCCCGTAATTTACTCGTAAAATCTCCCTTTGCAAATGAAGATGAGAACCGGGTAATTTCATCGACAAAGTTCATGAGTAATCTACTCATCCGGTCAAATGTCTGAATAAAAGGTATCCAGTCCCCTTTCATCTGAAGATTCTGATCAAAATGGGAGGAAAAGTTAGAATCCGCATAGTCAGTCGCAACCTGGTAGACCTCATTAATAGGGGTAATTATTGAGTCTAAAGTCGCATTTACCCCCTCAATTACTACTTTGAAGTCACCATGATGCCTGGTCGCATCCGCTCTTGTTTTCAACTCACCCTGGAGAGCTGCCTGGGTTAACGATTTTGTATCTTCTACCAGAAACATAATGGCATCGATGCAGGTATTCAGATTGTTGTTAATCTCATTAAAATCGCCATAATATGTATCAGTTATGATCGGAGGGATATCCCCTTTGGAGATTCTGTCCATATATTCCGCTGCGACATTAAGTGGCCCGATGACTGCATCAAGAGTCTCATTAATTCCCTCAGTCAACTGTTTAAATTCTCCAGAGAAATTCTGAACATTAATACGCGTACCGAGATCACCGGATTTTGCAGCATCAATGAGAGAGATGATCTCGCTGATTGCCGTAATCTGCTCAGTTTTGTCGATATAATAATTGATCATTGACTGAACGGTTCCATCTTCCCCGGATAAGGGAAGATAATGATACAATACCGTTATATCTCCAGCAGGAACCCGGAGTGCCAACTCACCTGATGCAGCAACCCCGGTTTCAAAAACGCTCTTTCCCGTCCCTCCGGAGCGTTTTAAGATATTAAATCAGATAATTTCCAGGTCTGCAATGTTTGAGTACTCTCTCCGGTAATCGTTGCAAAGGCCTGATTACTCTGGGAGATTGAATAATCTGGAAGTACTTCAAAGATTGGTATGGGTGCGTTTTTTATAATATACTCGGATTTTTTCGCGAGGAATTGACTTTCCTTCTCTTTCTTCCTAAATAATCGAAGCAGTAATTTATGATTTACGAGAGAGAGGATGAGATCAGTTATTGATTGAAGGAGTAAACACTCCTCATTCAGAAAGGGCCCCTCATCAGCAGGAGGGCGATGATCCTTTTATCGATACAATTTCTTGAAGCGGACAAAAATTATCAGAAGCTGAATTCTATCAGGAAAACGGCTTTATTCATGATGCTCGGGGTAGATTATCTTAAATAATTTTTCAAGGGAGAAAACTTATCCTGATATTTGGTGAGAACAACATCCTGTTGTTGAATACGATGGTAACACAAAGAGGAGGTATCCTTCAGAGTCCTAATCATCAATATTCGTATTGGGGGTAACTCATAATTATAAAATGAAAAAATTACACACATTCTGCATAGATATTACCGATTCGAGTTTATAATGAGGTGCTTAATGGCGCCACCACCCTCATGAATATATAACAGGTGTTCAGTAAAATCTATGGCCTCTTTCGTTGTCTGCTACACCAGGTTGCCATCCTCAAACACGCTTGCGGTGATCTCTTCAACCGCAGCGACTTGTTCCTCGGTCGCACCAACTACATTGGTCATATTTGAGTGGACGACGTTGATAGTCAGGACGATCTCATTAAAGACCTGGAGAGTCTCACTCACCACAGCATTTCCAACCTTAACTTCATTGGCTGATGTTTTTGGAGTCTGAAAAGAGCTGCGATTTATTCTGGAGGTTTCCGATAATCGTCGCGATATTCTCCACTGATTTCTGGGATTTAAGGGGCAGGGATTTTACCTCATCTGTGACCACTGCAAAGCCCAGCCCGGCAGAATGGAATCTCAAAGAAAAATCGAATTTGGTGTGTTACCATAATTAGGTCACCCCCAATAATTGAACCTTCCCCCATAGCCAAAACATAATATATCATCATAGTGATTAATATTAATGGTTGATTGTGAAAAACTCCAGAAATGTCCATTTTACAATGAATATAAAGAGAAAAGAGCTCT
>JAZDKH010000055.1:0-3809 GCA_043803325.1 Methanobacteriota archaeon
AGTGAATACTCACCCCTGCGAAGTTTAAGCAGGGTTTTCATATCCCCAAGGGTCATCTCTTCAGCAATCAGATGGGCCATAAGGTCAGCCTGATTCAAAACTACATCCACACCCATGGCAGGGGTAAAAAGCCAGGCATTCTTAGGTATATTTACTCTGGCTATCGTTTTCGGAACCCTGAATTCAAACTTCGCAAGACTGGTGATAACGAGATTCATCTCGTCATACCTCGTGACTGCGGCAACCACATCGGCATCTTTAATCCCGGATGATGTCAAAACCTTGGGATCAGTAACATTCCCTTTGATCAGAATATCACTATCTATTTCTTGTTTTATCCTGGGATACTCGATTTCTGATCCTTCAACAATCTTTACCAAATGTCCTTGTGAGAGGAGAAGGCTGGCAAGATATGTACCAACCTTCCCTCCTCCGATTATGAGAATCTTCAGAGTCATTTCATAACCCTCATATTCAGGTATACCCCAGCAATGATTTGAGACGGGGGCCTGAGTTTTTTTCGACTGCGAGGTGAATCAGGTCTCCTTTCTGAAAAACTGTCCCTTGCATCGGAATAATTGTTTTTCCCTTTCTGGTCAGAGAGATTACCGTAATCTCACCTGGTATTGTGAGATCACTAAGTGAATAACCGATATGGGAGAATGGTATCTCAAATGCTACAATATTCACCCCTCCGTTTCCAAGTGTGTGTATAATATCAAGATGAGAGAATGTGAGAAGTTCTGTTATCCGGACAATTCCGAGTTCAACACTAGTGACCGTCTGGACCCCGAGTTTTCGATAAATCTCGGCATTGAGTGGGTCATGAATCCGGGCAATCACCTTTGGGACACGGAAAACCTGTTTTGCGACTCGTGCAACAACCGTATTTACCGTATCGCTCCCGGTTACTGCAGCTAGTCCGTCTGCCCGGGTTACCCCGCTGGCAATAAAAGACTCCTCATCCAGAGCATCACCCTGAAGGATCTGACCGGAAAATCCCGGGCCAAGTCGATCAAAAACCTGTGGATCCCGATCTACAACGGTTACCTGATGGTGGGAGTGAATCAAGCTTTTTGCAATACCAGAACCCATCCTCCCACAGCCAATAATAATAATTTTCATATTACAACCCCCGAAGATGTGGAGATAGTTTTCCTTTGATCAATTAAACGGGCAATCGCCTTTCGTATCTCCTCAGCGATAAGAAGAATTGGAGATATGGCTATCAGGAACAGCCAGTTTTCAAGTGGAAACGGTGCTGTTCCTATTGCCTGCTGGAGGAATGGAACATAAATGATCATAAGAATAATTACCAGTTCACTTGCGATACCTGCCCATACCATCCGGTTTGAAAACAGGCCTGCTTCAAAGATGGAACGCCTTTCAGTCCGGTGGGCGAGTACATTTCCAATCTGTGTGGTAACTACTGCAGTAAGTGCCATTGCTACCGCTGAATGATATATCGGCCCGGATGCAGGGATATCAAAAACTTGCCCCCAGTACCCGTTGGTCCAGTACTGATAGTAAAATGCTGCCATAACAAGAAAACTTTGAATCGGGCCGAGCCAGAGATACGATCTGATGAGGAGAGCTCTCGATATTACATGTTCATTCAGGTTTCGGGGAGGTTTTGTCATAATTCCTTTTTCCGGGGGTTCTGACCCGAGTGCCAGAGCTGGAACGAGGTCAGTTCCAAGATCTATCGCAAGGATGGGCATTACATCAAGAGCGAGGGGTATACGCGTTCTACTAAAGGCAAAGAGAATAAACGGTACTGCTTCAGGAGTGTTACTAGTGAAGATATATCCGGTAAATTTTTTGATATTTGCATAAACCGCTCTCCCTTCTTCAACAGCATTGACAATTGAGGCAAAGTTATCGTCGGTAAGTACCATATCGGCAGCTTCTTTTGCGACATCGGTTCCTGAAATTCCCATCGCAACTCCAATATCTGCTTTCTTTAGGGCAGGAGCGTCATTTACCCCGTCTCCGGTGACCGCAACAATGTGACCCATCTCCTTGAGCGTTGCCACCACCCTGAGTTTATGTTCTGGAGCCACTCGTGCAAAGATGACTTCCTCCTTTAAAATTTCCCTGAGCATCGGATCAGTCATCTTATCAAGATCAGATCCCGTTACGATATTTGGTGTATCACTTTTGATAATTCCTATACGACGTGCTATACTTTTCGCGGTAAGGCCGTAATCCCCGGTGATCATGATGATTCTGATACTTGCCTGATAGCACCTGAAGACCGCGTCAGCAACCTCAGGACGAGGTGGATCCATCATGGCAATAAGGCCGAGAAAAGTTAGATCACATTCTAGATCTTCGGAAGACACAGATGAGATATTATCTTTGAGATTCCGCATTGCAACCGCAATCACCCTGAGACCTTTTAATGCGAATGAATCATTTACCGAGATTATTTCATCCCTGGTCTTCTCATCCAGAGGGAACTCCGCTCCATTGATCCTGATAGATGAAGAGAGAGATAGTACTTCTTTTGGAGCTCCTTTCAGATAGAGAACATCTCTGTTATCTGATGTATGGATCGTGCTCATCAGTTTTCGTCTGGATTCAAAGGGAAACTCTCTTGTCCGTGGCGTGTTCAGGCTCTCGTTATCAATATCAAGTCCTGCTTTTCTGGCTGCCACAAGAATTGCCGCTTCTGTGGGATCTCCCAGAACTGACCACTGGGTTGACTCTGTATCCGGAGGGAGGAGCCGTGCATTGGTGCAAAGGCTGGCAACTATCAGTAGCCGGGATAATTCTGCACTGATATCGGGTGGGATTGGTTTTTCACTAACGAGTATCTCCCCTGTTGGTATATAGCCGACACCGGAGACGGTAAGATATGTTCGGGAAACAAAGATCTCCTTTACTGTCATTTCATTCTGGGTGAGCGTCCCTGTTTTATCAGTGCATATGACTGAGGTGCACCCTAAGGTTTCCACTGCTGAAAGGCGTTTAATAAGTGCATGTCGTTGGGCCATCCGTTGTGAGCCTCTGGCTAATGCAAGGGTCACGGTCGGGAGCAGCCCTTCAGGGACAAAAGCAACGATCATACCCAGAGCAAAGATAAAACTTTCTGTCAGACTTACAGCAGTAAGGCTCAGGAGGAGAAGAAAAAAAACAAAGCCTACACTTACTGCGACAATAGTGACCATTCTGGTGACATAGACCATCTCTTTCTGTAAAGGGCTCTGTTCTTCTCCCAAAGCCTGAGTCATATCTGCAACTTTCCCGAATTCTGTACTCATACCGGTTGCAATGACAATCGCTTTTCCTGTTCCTGACACCACATTTGTTCCGGCAAAGACCAGATTAGGCATCTCTATCCTCGAAAATCCAGCGTCAGAAAATGGTTCACTGGTCTTTTTCACCGGGTGTGATTCTCCGGTAAGGGTAGACTGGTCGATCCTGAGTTCTGCTTCCTCTACCAGCCGTGCATCAGCTGAAATATGGTCTCCTTCAGCGAGAACCATAAGGTCTCCGGGGACCAGATCTTCTGCTTGAATCTCTTTGAAAACTCCTTCACGAATAATTCTGACCCGGCGGGGGAGTAGTTGCATCAGAGCCTCTGCTGCTTTTTCTGCACGAAATTCCTGCCAAAATGCGAATAACCCGTTAATCAGGTTGACCATCCAGATAGCAATGCCGAGCTGGAGCATCTGGGCGAAGAAAGCAACGCACCCTCCAACCCAGAGGAGAATAGCCATGAGGTGGGTAAAATTTGCCAGGAATTTGATAATTACTGATTTTTTCCGGGTTTTAACCAGGGTATTTTTCCCAAATCTAATGAG
>JAZDKH010000056.1:0-10288 GCA_043803325.1 Methanobacteriota archaeon
CAAAAAATGAACAATAGATGGATATTGAAAGGCATTTGAACTCTGCCTATAAATTTTGGATAGAGACCAAACATTAAGTAGTTGTTAGCCCTTCATATTGACGAGAGGCGCTAAATTTATTCGAGATCACATGTTGGTGCTGCAAACTCACTCTTAATTTTGGAAAATTCTTCCTGTAACTTAGGTTCTGATTCCATCCGTTCCATGAATCGAGCGGCCGTCTCCTTCTCTCCAGCTTCTGACTTAAACCATACAAGCAGACGGTCTACCAGTTCCAGTACTCTCTCGGTCTGAAGACAGGATGCAACCATGTCACCAACCCGGCACCGGTTTCCGCTATTCCCTCCAAAATATACGGTCCAACCTTTTTGAGAACCCATAATCCCGATATCTCTGACCTTACTCTCACCACAGCACCGGGGACAGCCGGAAACTCCTATTTTTAATTTGGCAGGGAATTTTCTTCCCTGGAAGCGATTGGAGAGGGACAATGCAAGAGAGAGGGAGTCCTGGGTTCCATTTTTACAATAGGTACTGCCGGGACATGACTGGACATATCTTACTCCCGGGAGGATCATACCGCTTCCCAGAGTTCCAAGTTCTTCACGTATACTTCTGATATTTTTTTCCTGAACACCAATAAGCAGAAACCGTTGTCCGGATGTCATCTTTATCATTGGTATGGAGAATTTTCTTCCGATACGGGCAATTCGTTCCAGATCTTCAGGAGTAACTATTCCGGCAGGAATAGTGGTCTGGATGGCGTATGTTACTCCGTCGTTTTGAATTTTTGCTCCGTTGATGGTGTTTTCCATATCCATTCCTCGTTATATGTAGAGAACAATTTGACTAATACGTTCTCCCTGCCGACGACCACTTAAAAAAACGGAGATCACTGTGCGGTTATCAGTAAAGTGTGGGAACTGGCCAACAAAAATTGTAACCATACAAGGAAAAATATGTCATTGCCTCGTGTTCTTCACGCTCTTTAGAGAAACTAAATGTCTTCCTGCAAAACGGGACACTGTCCAAATTTAGATATACCCGTAGTTCTAACACTCGGTTATTTATGAAAAATTATTTAGCACAAAAGCATGAACACGGTGAAAAATGAGGATGATGGAGAAAATACTATGAAAAATGTCTTTGTACGACAAGAACGATGTGTCGGGTGTAAGCATTGTGAACTCGCCTGCAGTGTGGAACACTCGGAGAGTAAGGATTTATTTCAATCAATTCACGAAGATAAATCCTCACTTCCGCGCATTCATGTCGAAACGGTTGACAACTATCTCACGTTTCCAAACCGGTGCAGACATTGTGACCCGGCTCCCTGTATGCAGGTCTGCCCAACCGGATCACTCTACCGGGATGAGGCAACCGGGTCTGTTCTGGTGAATTATGGAAAGTGTATCCAGTGCAGTGTCTGTGCAATGGCCTGCCCCTTTGGGATTATTTCCTTCCAGCAGGTGCATCAGATTGAGAGTTCCCGTGAAGTCAATGCCAAGTGCGACAATTGTATCAGCAGATTGAGAGAAGGACAGATCCCTGCCTGTGCTCAGGCATGTAAGACCGGTGCTCTTGAGTTTGGTGATATTAATAATCTCATCCGGGAGACCAGGGCAGAATTTACCATGCGACTGATCAGGTCTCAGGGAACAGAGGTAAAGGTACCGGTTATGCCAGATAACATCAGGGCATATAAAGCAGTGATGGAGAGTATCGCCAATATTTGAGAATTCGGAAAAGGAGAGGAAGAAGATGTATAATCCATCAGATATCAAACTGGAAGCAGAACGAAGAGCACTAGATAGAACCGATCAGGAGATCATCAGAAAGACAATGCAGGAAGGGGTAGAGACCGCCTGGGATCGATTCGCTCTGCAGCAACCCCAGTGTGGATTTGGAAACCTGGGAGTCTGTTGTAATAATTGTGCAATGGGACCATGCAGAATTGATCCCTTCGGGGGGAAACCCTCTCATGGCGTATGCGGAGCTAATGTTGACACGATCGGTGCCCGGAATCTGCTCGACGATCTCTCAGTAGGTGCAGCCGCTCATTCTGATCATGGCAGGGAAGTTTTGGAAGTTCTCCTCCATACCGCAGAAGGGAAGACTCAGGGATATCGGATTGTTGATGAAGAGAAACTAAAGCGAATTGCTACAGAGTATGGAATAACAACCGAGGGTCGGAAAAAAGAGGATATCGCAAAAGATCTCGCTCTTGCCATGCTTGAAGAATATGGTAGTGTCAAAAACTCGCTCCAGCTGGCTGAACGGGCACCGGCGAAGACGAAGGAGATCTGGAAGAAGTATGGTATCGTTCCCCGGGGTGTTGATCGGGAGATCGTTGAAGCCTTGCACCGGGTTCATATGGGGGTGGATGCTGACTATGTAAATATCCTTCTCCATGCAATGCGAACCGCCCTCGCTGATGGCTGGGGAGGGTCGATGATAGCAACTGAATGCTCAGATATTCTTTTCGATACCCCAAAACCTCTCACCTCATCGGTAAATTTAGGTACACTCAGCACCGATAAGGTCAACATAGTACTCCACGGACACAATCCGCTCCTCTCCGAGATGATTGTCCAGGCAGCAGAAGATCCGGAGATGAAGAAGTACGCTTTAGAGATAGGAGCAAAAGGGATAAATCTGGTTGGTATGTGCTGCACAGGGAACGAACTGCTCATGCGGAAAGGTATCCCAAATGCCGGCACAATCTTAGATCAGGAGCTGGCTATTGCAACCGGATCGGTAGAAGCGATGGTCGTTGATTATCAATGTGTATTCCCCTCTCTTCCTGCAACCGCAAGTTGTTATCATACCAAGGTGATCACCACCAGTGAGAAAGCAAAGATATCAGGAACCATATACAAGGAGTTCAAAGCAGAGACCGCTTTCACTACTGCAAAAGAGATCATCAGACTTGCAATTGACAACTATCCAAACAGGAATCCGGATCGGGTGAGAATCCCGGGAAAACCGATTAAGGTGATGGCAGGGTTTTCGGAAGAGCAGATCCGAAAAGCACTTGGGGGCACGTACAAGCCCCTGATTGATGCTATCGTAGCCGGACAGATCAAAGGAGTTGTCGGGATCGTAGGCTGTAACAACCCCCGGATCAAACAGGATTATGGACATATCACTCTTGCAAAAGAGTTGATCAAACGCAATATTCTGGTTGTGGAGACCGGATGTGCGGCTATCGCCTGCGGAAAAGCAGGTCTGCTCCTTCCCGAGGCAGCAGATCTGGCAGGGCCAGGACTTAAGGCAGTATGTAACCTGCTCGGCATTCCTCCGGTACTCCATATGGGTTCGTGTGTGGACAATTCACGGATCCTGGTTATGGCCGCGATGGTTGCAAATGAACTCGGAGTAGGTATCGGAGATCTTCCGCTTGGTGGGGCTGCCCCTGAATGGTATTCACAGAAAGCAATCTCGATAGGAACATATTTTGTCGCTTCTGGGGTTTACACGGTACTTGGCATTCCCCCCAAAATCTTCGGGAGCCAGAATGTGCTCACTCTCCTCGCTGATGGTCTTAAAGGGATCACAAATTCCTGCTTTGCAGTCGAACCCGACCCGGTGAAGGCCGCTGATCTTCTTGAAGCTGAGATCAACCGGAAACGGGCTGCTCTCAATATCTGATATTCTGATACGAATTCCTTTTTTTGGATCAGATCATGGATGAAAAGACGCTGAATGATATTATTTCGCGATATCCTTCCCCTTCCGGGAAAACTCTGGGGATACTCCGGGACATACAGATACAGGAGGGGCATATTCCGAAAGATCTTCTCAGGCAGGTAGCAGTACAGCTGAATGAACCACTGTCACGACTCTATAGTCTTGTCACCTTTTATTCATTTTTCAGTTTAAAACCGGTTGGCGAGCATATGATCACGGTCTGTATGGGAACCCCATGTCACGTGAAAGGTGCTGAAAAAAACCTGGAAACTCTTCAGAGCCTTCTTGGTCTTTCCGGAGAGAATGAGGATGGAAAATATTCAAAGACCACGGAGGACAACGCATTCACTCTTGAGATAGCCCGATGTTTTGGTGCCTGCAGTATGGCTCCGGTACTGAATATTGACGGAAACCTGTACGGCTATGTAACACCGGATAAGATCCCCTCTATCCTTGCCGTATACGGGTGGAAAGAACCTGTCCCCGGTCAGACCATAGAGAAAAGGGGTGAGCGATGACCATCTCAGATCATCGGATTAGAACCGCAGCAGATCTTGCGAAGATACAGGAGATTGGACAAGCAAAGTTGCAACCAAAACGTCCGAGGATCGCGGTCGGTCTCTCCACCTGTGGAATTGCAGTCGGAGGAGAACGACTTTTCAATAGGCTGCAGGAGATCATTGCCCAAGGGAGTCATGATACCACCCTGACCCGGGTCGGGTGCATCGGGTACTGTAAGGAAGAGCCGCTGGTCAACATTACGATTCCGGGAAAACCACTGGTTCTCCTTCATCGGGCTACGGAAGAGGATGCGGATCAGATCATCAACACGGTGTTGCAGGGCAGGGTTCCGGAAGAGAAAGCTCTTTGCAGAATCCGGTCCTGGGATCATATCACCGGAAACGTCACGTATGGAGAGGGATTCGAACAGATACCTGAGTACGATGCAATTCCCTACTTTGGCAGACAGACCAAGGTGATTCTCCGGGATGCCGGGTTTATCAATCCTGATGATATTGATGAGTACATCGCAGTCGGCGGATATCGGGCAGTTTTTGATACGCTCACGACCCGGACTCCTGACGAGGTCATTAAAGAAGTAAAACAATCCGGATTACGGGGGAGAGGAGGAGCCGGGTTCCCCACTGGTCTGAAATGGGAGATCACAAAAAAGGCAAAGGGTGATTCAAAGTATATCGTCTGCAATGCCGATGAGGGGGATCCCGGTGCCTATATGAACCGGAACGAGATGGAGAGCGATCCCCATATGCTCATCGAAGGGATGATCCTGGGTGCATATGCCATGGGTGTTTCCGAGGGACTGATTTATATCAGGGCCGAATATCCGCTTGCGATCAACCGGCTGCGACAGGCAATCGAACAGGCACGGGCATACGGACTCCTCGGAGAGTGTATCCTGGGGACGAATTTCAGCTTTAATCTCCAGATGGCGACCGGAGCCGGAGCATTTGTGTGTGGTGAGTCAACCGCTCTTGCTGCCTCGATTGAGGGAAAGACCGGACGGCCACGACCACGTCCACCCCGGCTCACCGATAAAGGCGTCTGGGGCAGACCTACTGACCTGAACAATGTGGAGACATGGTGTAATGTTCCGGTGATTCTCACCAAAGGGTGGGAGTGGTACGCACATATCGGGACGAAGGGAAATACGGGAACCAAAGTCTTCTCGCTTGTCGGTAAAGTGGATCATGTGGGGATGGTAGAGGTTCCTCTCGGCACCACACTCCATACCATCGTAGAAGATATCGGGAATGGTGGTGCCGGAGGAAAAGCAGTCAAAGCGGTCCAGACCGGTGGTCCTTCAGGAGGCTGCATTCCGGTCAGGTTGTTTAACACCCCTGTGGATTTTGAGCACCTCAACGAGGTCGGGTCAATGATGGGATCCGGGGGTCTCGTCGTGATGGATGAGGATACCGACATGGTCGATATCGCGAGGTATTTCATCAATTTTGCCACCAGTGAGTCCTGCGGGAAGTGTGTTCCCTGCCGGGAAGGTCTGAAACACATCCTGCTCATCCTGAACAAGATTGTAGCCGGAAAGGGGACGAACCAGGACCTGGAGATGCTGGCTTCCTTATCAGATACGATCCAGAAGACCTCCCTGTGCGGACTCGGACAGACTGCACCGAATCCTGTCCTTACCACACTCAAGTACTTCAGAGAAGAGTATGTGTCTCTGATCCGAAAGGAGGGAGTATGATGAATTTACCCAATATGGTGACCGTCACCATTAACAAAAGTCAATATCGGGCTGAAGAAGGGGAGACCATGCTCTCGGTGGCGATGCGAAATACAATCGATATCCCACATCTCTGCTATGAGGAGTCGCTGGATCCCTATGGTGCCTGCAGACTTTGCATGGTTGATCTCGTCACCTGCGGGAAACGAACAATGATGACCGCCTGCACACTCCGGGCCACAGAAGGCTTAGAGATCATGACTGATACGCCTGAGATCATCAGATATCGGAAAACCCTGTTTGAACTCTATCTTTCGGAGGCTCCGAAGTCAGATGTCATCAAAGCGATGGCTGCCCGGTACGGTGTGACAAAGACACCATTCCTCAAAAAGATCGTGCATGACGATCCACTTGGGGGAAAATGCATCCTCTGCGGGCTCTGTGTTCGGGTCTGCGATGAGATTATGGGTGCCAGTGCTATAAGCTTCATCAACCGGGGACCGAGCACGGTGGTTAACACTCCATTCTTTGAGGAGAATCCTGACTGTCAGGGTTGTGGAACCTGTGCAAAGGTCTGTCCCACCGGAGCTATCGAGATCGAAGATCAGGGCGATACCAGGATCATGAAATCCTGGTCAGGAACCCGGATACCGCTCCAACAATGCCAGGGATGCGAGGAATATTTTGCTCCACAGGCCATGCTAGAGAAAACTCTGGCAAAACTCGATCCCGGACTCATACAAGAACTGAAGTACCTCTGTCCAGCTGCTTGCCGGGGAAAAATTATCGCAACAGGTGAGGTCAGGGCAAGAACCGGGTTCGGGGGACATATACATCATGCCAGGTCCTGATCGGAAGACCCGGATCTTTGATACTGTTGGTGAACTGCAGAAGCAGTCTCAATCCCTTGACCAGGGGTTTCGGGTGGTGATCACCGGAAAAGGTGGGGTCGGAAAAACCACGATCACGGCGATTCTTTCTCATCTTTTTGCAAAAAAAGGATTCACCACGCTGGCAGTAGACGAAGATCCCCAGATGAACCTGCCATATGCCATTGGTGTTCCAACCTCCGGGACGATCACTGCAATCACGGAAAATCTGGATTACATTGAGGAGAAGACCGGTGCCCGTCCCGGCGCCGGGTGGGGCCTCTTGATGTCGCTCAATCCTGATGTCTCTGATGTAGTCGAGCGGTTCGGGATGAAAGGACCCGGCGGGGTGAATATTCTTGTGATGGGAACCGTTGTTCAGGCTGCCACCGGCTGTCTCTGCCCGGAGAACACCCTGCTCGATGCAGTGATCCGGTATATCAACCTCCGGGATGGAGAGGTGATATTATTAGATACGCAGGCCGGGGTTGAGCATTTCGGCCGTGCTCTTGCCCGGGGGTTTAACCAGGCATTACTGGTGACGGATCCGACATTTAATGCGATTCAGGTCGTAAAAAAGTCAGTCCGATTGGCAAAGGATCTTGAGATCAGGCATGTTCACCTGGTTGTGAACCGGGTGAGATCAGATCGGGATATCAAGAAGGTTCATGAGATTTTAGGTGAGACGAAGGATCTCTTCTCCGGGATGTTTTATCTGCCGTACGAGGCCGAGATGTTAGAGTGTGAACCTGATGTCAGGGGGATCATCGGGATAGGATCGACATTTGCTGAGGGAGTAGAGGGGATCCGGGAAGTATTGGAAAGGTATGGAAGGGAGAGAATCACTGATAGGGAGATATCTGTGATTACCGGGATAATCTGATATCCATATACCGTTATTCTAAATGAGAGAATATTACACTGCTTTTTTTGTGAGATAAGAGTTTTTAATTAGAACAATTAGCTCATGCATAAGTCATATATGGTACGGAAAAAAGAATGGTATCAGAAATTCTTATTTATTGTACCAAGAGAAAAATAGCAATAACACCTCGGATCTGCAGTACAGCCCTCCCGTCCGAATATTTGTATTAGATTTTCAGTTCTATGAACACCAATCCTCTTCTCCCTCAAATCAATTGCTCGATCCCATTCCATATAATCCATCTGGTAATTTTTTTGATGGTAATCTGCTGTACGCAGATCACATATGCCGAACCTGGTGGGCAGAATAATTCAATGGTCGAAAAAATTCAGGATTCACAACCGCACACCATAATGCTCGTAGTGTCGGGATCAGATTCAACTCCATATGCCCACCTGGTTCGGTCTGGTATCGAAGAGAGGTTGAGAAATTTACCTGGAAAACCGTTGAATCTTGAAGTCACGTATCTGGAAACAAATAAGTTCTCTGGTCCATTATATGATCAACATCTGAAAGAACTGGTCGAGGAGAAGATAGCAGAATTAAAACCTGAACTCTACATTACCCTTGACTGGTCTGCATATAACCTGGTACAACAGATTCAGGAAGAGACTGGGGCAGACCGTCCAATAATAACCACAAAAACCCGTGAGAAAACGAACCATTCCCAGGAACTCTACTTTCCTCCGCAACCGACCTATAATGTTGTTGATACTACCCGTCTCGCTCTGACCCTGTTCCCGAGGAGTAGGAATATAGTCTTCATCGAAGGGAGTTCTGCCGACGAACAGGCTGATCTGGCGCTTTTAAAGGAATCTTTGACAAATTCCGGACTCCCGGTGGAATTTGAAATCCTTACTAATATTACGGTTTCCGATCTCCGGAACCAGGTTGCAGCACTCCCTGAAGGTACGTTAATCTACTTCCTGCGTTATACCCAGGATCCATTTGGTCATATGTATCAGCCAATCGATGTGTTACAGAATATCTCTAACCAGTCACAAAATCCAATATTTTGTGGGCTTGACACTTTTGTTGGGAATGGAGCGGTTGGAGGTCTGGTTATCAGCAATACGCAGAGAGGCCGGATCATCGCAGATAGTGCTCTCAAAATTCTTCATGGGACGCCTCCGGACCAGATCCACATTAACCCGGCATCATATAATGAATACCAGTTTGATTACCGGGAACTTATCAGGTTTGGCATTGATCCTTCACTCCTTCCTAACGGGAGTGTCATACTCTTTCGGGATGAATCATTGTGGGAGAAGTATCAATGGATCATCATCGGATTATTGTCACTCTTTGTGATTGAAACCCTCCTCATTGCACTGCTTCTTTTGAATCGAAAAAACCGGATTTCTGCAGAGAAGTTACTTCGCCAGAGTGAAGAGAGATATCGGATTCTTGTTGATAAGGCACCTGATTCCATTATTGTGTATGATGTGGATCATAACCGATTTATTGATGCGAATCAGACCGCGATTCGGATTCTCGCTTGTAATCGGGACCAGTTTCTCACGATGAGTTATGATGACATTTATCATGATGAACAGACCAAGGGTGTTGATCTTGCAACGAGTATCCAGGACCATCTCGACCAAGTGTTTCGTGGAGAAGATGTCGAGTTTGAACGTCGGATCAGAACCTGTGATCAGAAAGATCTCTATTGTGAAGTCAGGCTGGTACTACTCTCCAGTGACTATCCCCGGACGATTCGTGCAAGTTTTGTTGATATCACCTTTAGGAAACGTGCAGAAGAAGAATTAAACAGACTCTATGAAGAACTTGAACAACGAGTTCTGGAACGAACCAAAGAACTTCATACAACTCAAGAAGCCTTCAGACAGGCAAACATCAGGTTAAATCTTCTTTCTGGAATAACCCGTCATGACATTCTTAACCAGATCACCGGGTTGTTTGGATACCTGGAGTTCGCTCTTGAGGAAGTACCTGAAGGTCAGATTCATACATACCTCACCAAGTGTCTTGAACTTACCCGATCAGTTCAGGCACAGATTGAATTTACGCGTGTGTATGAGGATATCGGAACCAATGAACCTACATGGCAGAATTTAGGAGTTGTCATCACCCGGGTACATCAATTACTTCCCAAAACTTCATTCCACTGGCATACAACGATAACGCCGGTGGAGATTCGAGTAGATCCCATGTTTGAAAAGGTTTTTTACACGCTTGTTGAAAATACGGCAAGACATGGAGTGAGCGTTACCGATATCAGATTCTCTACTGAGGTCCGTGATTCAGATCTTATCATGATCTATGAAGATAATGGGGTTGGAATTTCCATTAAAGATAAAAAACGGATATTTGACCGGCTGTATGGGAAACATACCGGATATGGATTATTTATCACTCAGCAGATCCTGGAAATCACCGGAATGACCATACAAGAGACTGGAATACCAGGATCAGGGGTCAGATTTGAGATATTCGTTCCAGAAGGGAAATGGCGATTCATTGAATCAGACGTACTAACCAGAGATGCTTGAGTGTGAGCCAGATGTCAGTGGAATAATCGGGAACAGATCCGGGAGGTGTTAAAGCCGTATGGGAGTAAAAGAGGTTTGTGGATAGCAAGGT
>JAZDKH010000057.1:0-3897 GCA_043803325.1 Methanobacteriota archaeon
TCCAAATAGTGCAATTAGCCAGGTCAATACTCTCTGATTCAATTATCACGATTCATGCTCTGAAGCATGCCAATTCTCTGGTTAGCGTTTCAATACCCGAAGATCTATTGGCAGAAGCCGGAAAGATCGATTCTTCAGAACTTACCGCAGGTCTTGATCTCTTACCGGTCGTACAGTTATCAGGGAAAGGGATAGCTTACTATTCCACCTTCATCACAAATCAGGAGCATCTATCTCATATTTCGGATGATTTAATACATCTCTGCGTTTCAATCTTACTAAGAAACTGTAAATGTACTATTGATGGAGATTATCTGATAATTCGCAGATCAAGATTTGATCCGCTCAAAGCCCAATCTCTTGGTGTTCCTGTTGGTTCATCCTATGGAAGGCTGATGGCAGGAGAAGAGGTACAGATAGGCGATGTTATGATCACTCCGGAGATGGTTATGGGTATTTCAGAAAAGAAGATCTGTATTCCGGGATGGGGGAAACAATGAGATCTATTGTTGAAGAGGCATTAAACAGGGCAAAAGCTGAGAGCGAGCCACCACAGAACAACAGCGACCTGGACGCAGTTCTTAAATCCATGATGACGCGGATTGCCGTTATCGGATGTGGGGGAGGTGGATCAAACACCATTAGCAGGATGAAAGATGAAGGGATCGCGGGAACCACCCTTTATGCAATAAATACCGATGCGATGCACCTTGCAACGGTCAGGGCTGACCACCGGATCCTTATTGGAAGACAGCGGACCCGCGGACTTGGAGCAGGCTCTTATCCTCAGGTCGGAGAAGAAGCAGCACTTGAGAGTGAACATGAGATTCACCGTGCGGTAGCTGATGCAGATATGGTTTTTATTACTGCCGGTCTTGGGGGGGGTACCGGGACAGGGTGCGCACCAGTCGTGGCAAAAGCTGCTCGTGAGGAGGGAGCATTAACAATCGCGGTAGTTACTCTGCCGTTCAATGCAGAAGGTTCAATCAGAGCAGAAAATGCTGAAGCCGGACTTCAACGGTTACGTGACGTTACTGACACCGTAATCGTGGTCCCGAATGATCGTCTCATGGAAGTAGTTCCCAAACTCCCCTTATCAGCTGCTTTCAAAGTAGCAGATGAAGTGCTGATGCGGGCAGTCAAAGGAATCACGGAGCTCATCACGGTTCCTGGCCTAGTAAACCTTGATTTTGCTGATATCAGGGCTGTCATGGAGAAGGGAGGTGTTGCTATGATCGGGATGGGAGAGAGTGATGCCTCAGATAAAGCAGCTGACTCTGTGCGCAAGGCTATCCGCTCCCCCCTCCTGGACATTGATATATCCGGCGCGACATCGGCTCTCGTAAATGTTACGGGTGGTCCGGATATGACGATGGGTGAAGCAGAAGGAGTCGTAGAAGAGGTGTACAACCTTATAGACCCTGATGCACGTATCATATGGGGAGCTCAGATAGATCCCACCATGCAGAATACTGTGCGTACTTTGCTCATTCTTACCGGTGTACGGTCGCCACAAATATATGGGAGAAATGAGAAAGGTAACGCGAAATTTCAGAGACATTTTGAGATCGACTTTCTGAAGTGATACCATATGGAAATCCCAAAAATCAATCTAAACCTGAACGAGGAGCTCTTTCGTAAATACATTCGTGTTCTGAAACTGGCACGGTTTCCAAAGAGAGATGAGTACACGAAGATCGCATTAGTTGCAGCTGCAGGGGTACTGGTCGTCGGTATGATAGGTTTTATCGTCTATCTGATATTTGTATACCTTCCACAATGATTACTATGGAGACTGAATTACGTCTCACTCATATCTACGCTATCAAGACGACGAACCGCTCTGAGCGAAGCGTAGCGGATAATATCGACAAGGCAGTCAGAGATGCCCGAAATACCATTAAAGTAACCTCGGTCATTGTCCCGGATGAGCTGAAAGGATATGTTCTTGTGGAAACACATGAATCCTTCGCACGAATCCAGGAATTAATGGAGCACGTACCCAGTGCGCGCACTGTCCTGCCAGGTGCTACCTCTCTGGAAGAGGTTGGACATTATCTAATTCCAAAACCAGCAGTTAGTGGGATTGATGAAGGCACGATAGTCGAGCTTATTTCTGGTCCGTTTAAGGGAGAAAAGGCAATTGTAAAACGTGTAGATGCTTCGAAAGAAGAAATTACCGTTGAATTATACGAAAGTGTCCTCCCAATTCCCATTACGGTCAGGGGAGATCATGTCAGGATTATTGATCGTGGCGATGACGACTGAATTCTCCTTTTTTTCCTTATACCCGCAAAGGGTTTTTATTCTCACCCTTCGACTTTAATCTACCCAAAAGGGCATACCATGTCCTATCAGGGTGATAACAATGGCAGAAGTGGTCGAGGTACTAGTACCCGGTGGAAAGGCAACTGCAGGTCCGCCTCTTGGACCTGCACTGGGTCCCCTCGGTATAAATGTCAAAGCCGTTGTTGACGAGATCAACAAGAAGACTGCATCCTTCAACGGAATGCAGGTTCCTGTCCGTGTTGAGGTGGATGCGAAGAAAAACTTCACCATCTCAGTCGGTATCCCGCCAACAACCGCCCTCATTATGAAAGAGGCAGGCGTTGACAAAGGCTCAGGAGAGCCAAATACCATAATAGTAGGGGATATTCCACTGGAGACCGCAGTCACAATTGCTAAAATGAAACTCGACTCCATGCTCTCGTATGATCTCAAAAACGCCGTTAAGGAAGTTGTTGGGACTTGCGTCAGTCTTGGAATTACAGTTTCTGGCAAAAAGCCCAAAGATCTCATCAAAGAGATCAATACAGGCTTACATGACGCGGTTCTCAAGGGATAGGTTCGCTATATTAGCCATAGAAGATCGTGGCTAGAACGGTCGCAAACTATGGAGGATACGTAATGGTTGAGAAGAGCGTCATTATTGACGCCATACAAAAGGCCAAGGAGATAGCTCCTGAACGGAAGTTCACTGAGAGTGTTGATATTACCATTAATTTGAAAAATATCGACATGGCTCAACCGAAAAACCGTATAGATGAGACAATTCTCCTTCCCCACGGAAATGGCAGCAGAGCCAAAATCTCTGTCCTTGGAAGTGGTGATATGGTCACCCAGGCCAGAGAATCCGGTGTTGAGCTGATCATGGGTCCCGATGAGATCGAGCGTCTCGGCGGTGAACCACGTGAGGCAAGAAAGGTTGCATCCGAGTACCGGTTCTTCCTTGCAGAGACTACGGTAATGGCCCTCGTCGGTCGCTGGCTTGGTCCACGACTGGGTCCGAGAGGTAAAATGCCGCAGCCGATTCCTGGTGGAGTAGACATCCGCCCTATCGTTGAACGCCTTCGGAACTCCGTCAGAGTACGGACGAAGGATAAGATGGCCTTCTCTCTGAAGGTAGGAACAACGGCTATGTCTGATGTTCAGATTGCAGATAATATCGATGCAGTACTCAAGCGTATTCTTGACAGACTTGAATCTGGAGAATTTCAGGTTCGATCAGTATATGTCAAGACCACCATGGGCCCGGCAGTGAAGGTGATGTAATATGGCACTCTACACTGCACATCTGCCTAAGTGGAAACGTGACGAGATTGCAGAAATCAAACGTCTGTCAGCAGAATTCAAGCTGATCGGCCTGGTTGATATGTATGGTATTCCCGCCCGTCAGGTGCAGGATATCAGACGCAGTCTGAAAGGCAAGGCAGAACTCAAGATGACGAGGAATACCCTTATTCTCCATGCTCTCGAAGAGATGGGTGGAGAGATTAAGGATCTGAGTGAGCGACTCGAAGGACATTCAGCACTTATCTTCACAAATGAAAATCCTTTCAAGCTTCATAGCATGCTTGAAAAGACCAAAATGAAGATGGTTGCCCGTCCAGGTGAGCT
>JAZDKH010000058.1:0-2903 GCA_043803325.1 Methanobacteriota archaeon
TAAAAGTTCGGGATCCGAATAAAAGTATAGCGAACAATATCAGTGATTCAGGAAGGGACGTATGAAAGAAGTGGCAATACTCAGACTTGGTCACCGGCCCCAGCGGGATCAGCGGGTGACGACCCATGTGGGCCTGACAGCACGTGCTCTTGGAGCAAAAGGGATGTACCTTGCATCAAATGATACCGGCATTGTGAAGAGTATCGAGGACGTCGGCGAGCGGTGGGGAGGAGAGTTCTTTGTCGAGAATGATGTCGGATGGCACTCATGTATCCGCAGGTGGAAAGAGGCAGGAGGAAAGGTCGTTCATCTGACCATGTTTGGGATGAACCTCCCAGATGTTGAGGAGGAGATTATCGCCTGCGAGAAGATCCTGGTGGTCGTTGGAGCTGAGAAGGTACCGGGTGAGGTATATCATCTCTCTGATTTCAACGTCGCAGTAACGAACCAACCCCACTCAGAAATATCAAGTATGGCAATCTTCCTCGATCATCTGCTCGGAAAGAAGGCACTGACCCAGGAATTTCCCGGCGCACAGGTACGGGTGGTCCCCTGTCGGGAGGGGAAGTTGGTGGAAGAAGTGCGGCCTCTGCAATGACCAGAGCAATACGTCGGATTCTTGTTGCCGGATTTTCCACCAGGCATGTGGCTGCATCTGCAGCACGAGCCGGATATGAGGTTGGAGCCATTGATCACTTCTGCGATCTTGATCTCAAAACATGTACCTTCGCATGTTGCCAGTTTGAAGAACTCGCTGATCTTCCCCAGATGATACGGCAATTCTGTAAAGACTATCAGATCGATGCCGTGATCACCACGTCAGGCGCTGAAGATTTAGAGGATCTTCCTGTCACGCTCCTTGGAACAGATCCAGGGGTTGCGACCCGGTTTCTGGATAAATCCCAGATGCAGGATTTCTTCGAGGTGAACGGATTCCCCGTCCCCCGCATTGCTAGACCTGGAGAATTTCCTGCAATACTCAAGCCATGCAAAGGATCGGGAGGATGGAGAAATGCCATCGTATCAGGTGAAACGGAGATACAGGCATGGATTGCGTCATTTCCCGGTGAACCATACCTTCTACAGGTGATTGCACCAGGAATCCCAACTTCTGTCTGCTGCGTAACAGACGGGAGAAACGCCAGGGCGCTTGCTGCCAATCTTCAGATCCTCCGTGGCACAGATGAGGCCAGGTTTGGTTTCAGTGGATCGCTAACCCCTTTCAGTCACCCGATGGTAGAGAAAATGCGCGATATGGCAGAGGCGATTGCTGCGAAAAGTGGATGCAAAGGGATAATAGGAATTGACTTTCTCGTCACTGATACTCAGATATTTCCAATAGAAGTCAATCCAAGGTTCGTAGCAACACTTGATACGATAGAGCGGGCTACCGGACTGAACCTTGTGAGCATTCATATCGGTGCCTTTTTTGGGACTGTTCCCGGAAAAATTCCGGATCCTGAAATATATTGTATCAGAAAAATCCTCTTCGCCCCCCATGACCTTACTATAGGTGAAGATCTCTCATCTCTGATCCCCTCTGTAGCTGATATTCCTGCCCCTCTGACATTTTTTTCTGCTGGAGAAGCAGTTATAAGCGTCTTTGGGGAAGGTCCCGATGAGACTGTAGCGACTCATGCACTGGATAAGACTATCAGAGCAGTGTCCCAATATATGCGGTGATGGTCACCGTACAAGAGCTGCTCGAAGAGCCGGCGATCGTAGCGTACCTGCAACGAATGGTCGGGGATGAAGGAATGGCACTGGTCAACCGATTTCCCGAAGGAAAGGAGTACAGCGACGAAGAACTGGCTGAGCTGACCGAGATCAATCTGAACTCAGTCAGGAACACGCTCTATACATTGTATGAGCACCGATTGGCCAAGTACCGAAGAATAAAGAATAATGAGACCGGATGGCTCACATACCTGTGGCACCTGCAGCTGACAAACATCTATGATGCGATTGCCAAGGATATGGAGGTTGTTCTGACAAAACTGAATAAACGCCACCGATACGAAGAGCAGAATGACTTTTACATCTGCAAGGAATGTGGAAACACCAGTACCTTCAACGATGCAATGGACAGTCAGTTTGCCTGTCAAAGTTGCACTGCGCAGATGTCTCACTTTGATAATGATCCTCTGGTAGATGCCCTGAGCAGACGGATTACCCGGATGAAAGATACTCTTGGGCATGCCTGATCCCGGAACTAAGTATATCAGATATCTTCAGGAGGCAGGGTGTGATCCCGGCGTTATCGCCCATTGCATGGTTGTGCGTGATGTTGCGATGCTGATTACAGACCGGATCGTACAGACAGGGATGGCCCTCGTGAATCCTGACCTGGTCGCAGCCGGAGCTATTCTGCATGATATTGGCAGGTCACAAACCCATGGGATGGATCATGCTGACGCAGGGGGGAGAATCTGCAGAGACCTCGGGATGCTACCGGAGATATGTCGGATTATCGAACGACATATCGGTGCCGGACTCTCCGGGATTGAACGAGAATCCTTTGGTCTTCCTGGAGATGATCGTTTCCCGGAATCATTAGAAGAGAAGATAGTTGCTCACGCTGACAACCTGGTGAAGGGAACACGCATCATTACCCGTGCGGATCTGGATCTTGCCACCAGAAAATTTCCAGATGTGGTGCGAGATCGATTCTCATCACTTGCGAATGAACTTGAGACTCTTGCTGGATCAGATCTCCCCTAATTAATCAGTCTATTTTAGATCTTACAGGATGAGACGGCGAACAACCGGAAGGGCCCGAAGATCCTCAATAACTGACGCCGGGATTCTACACTCGGTGATGATCACCAGGCGTGGTTCCTCAGAGAGATGAGGATCGGTGACAAAGACCTGCCTAATCCCGATCCCATGCGACGAAAGGACAT
>JAZDKH010000059.1:0-3507 GCA_043803325.1 Methanobacteriota archaeon
GCTGAACATATTTTATTTCATAAAGCACGCGTTCTTGAACTTCTGGGGAATCGCTTCGAGGAAATTTCCTGCTATGATGAACTTATTAGGATAAATCCTGAAAATATCTACTCATGGCTCAAGAAGGGTCTTGCTCATATGCTTATTGAAGAGTATGATGCATCAATCAGGTGCTTCACTCTCGCATCACGTCTTGAGGATCCAGGCCATATGCCCTTTTTACTCAAAGGTCTTGTCCTATCAGTTCGGGAACGGTTTGTTGAAGCATCATCCTGTTTTGAAGAAGCACGGAACCGGTCTCCCGGTGACACCGATGTCCTCCTCCACCTGGGTCGTTCTCTGGGATCATGTAACCGGACTGAAGAGGCTCTCGAAGTATTTAATCAGGTATTGGCTGTTACTCCGGACAATCTAGAGGCAGGTGAAGGCAAAGCGCGTGCCTTATATCAACTTCAACAATGGGATGAATTATGTATTATCTGTGCTCATTTCCGGGATCTAGATCCGGTGAACCCGGTCTGGTATCTCCTTGAAGTACGTACCCGGGGTTGGCATACCGGAGAGCGGGATATGGCGCTTATCGTTCTTAAACAGGCACGCGATCTCATTCCTCATGATGAGCATCTTCTTTCTTGCGAGGCCGATCTCTTGGTTGAGATGAATATGACCGAAGAAGCAATTGGTCTTCTCACCTCTGGATATGAACAGGATCCTAGTTCAATCCCATATTTATACCGTCTTTCAACTCTTTTGGCAGAACTGGGTGAGTATTCAGTTGCAGTGGAATATTTTGATAAAATTTATCAGTTGAAACCGGAAGATGGGCAGATTTTATTTCTTGCCGGAGAAGCATATGAACATCTGGGTGATTATGAGACCGCTCTTGAGCGATATTCTTCAGCGATCACTGAGCGACCCACTGATCCGGAAATATGGCTGGCTCGGGCACGGGTACAATTAGATTTGGGAGAAGCACAAAGCGCAGTCATATCTGCCAGACAGGCAACGTCATTATCTGATGACTGGTTTGAAGCATGGGTCCTGCTTGGAAGAGCAGAGAAAGAAGCTGGATTCCTTCATGAATCCAGAAAAAGTCTAACGTATGCATCCGTCATCAATCCTGATGATCCTGATGGATGGCGACATCTTGGGGATGTACTTTTTGATCTGAAGGAATATCCGGCGTCTTCTATGGCATATTCCCGAATTCTACTTCAAAATCCTTCGGATAAACAAGCAAGAAACGGAAAAATCAGAGTACTTTGTTCGATGGGGGAATGGGACTCTGCACTGGCTGAATATACTGCTGCTCTTACTATACGGGGGGAAAACTTCTGGGATTTATTCGGGAAGGGAATGGTTTTAATAAATATAGATCGCGTAGAAGAAGCCCAGATCAATCTGGAGAGATCATTCCAGTATGCGGAGAATGATCCAGTTGCTTTATTCAACCTGGGAAATGCATGGGGTGAATTGAATGATTTTTCCCGTGCAGAGGAACTCTATGTTCTCTCTCTTGAACTTGATTCAGAAGATATCAGGGTATGGTGTGTCAGGGGTCATACACTCATAGATAGTGGTAATTATGGAGAAGCGGCAGTATGCTTTGATCGCGCTCTGGAGATTGACCCCGAAAATGATGAGGCGTTCTTTGGTCGGGATGCCTGTCTGAAAGCGTTGGATGGAGAGGGGTTTGCTCTGCCTAAGACCGGGATGAATCATCAACCTATATTGAAGAGCGGCGAATAGTACAGAGATGTGGAGCGAGCAGGATGGATGACACACACGCAATATGGATAGAGAAATACCGGCCACGAAAACTTCCTGATATTGTTGGTCAGGGAGAGATTATTGAGCGCCTGACATCGTATGTTGCGAAAGGAGAGATGCCTCATCTGCTCTTTACCGGGAATGCCGGTGTTGGAAAGACAACAGCAGCGGTAGCTCTCGCCAGGCAGTTTTTTGGCGAAGATTGGCAGATGAATTTCCGTGAACTGAACGCATCTGATGAGAGGGGTATAGACGTAGTTAGAAATCAGATCAAACAATTTGCCCGAACTTCGCCGTTTGGAGGTTCAGCTTTTAAAATACTCTTTCTGGATGAAGCAGACGCTCTTACTAATGATGCACAATCTGCTCTCCGAAGAACGATGGAGACATACGCTCAGACCTGCCGTTTCATTCTTTCATGCAATTACTCTTCTAAGATCATCGATCCTATTCAGAGTCGATGTGCTATCTTTCGGTTCAGGCAACTCTCTCGACCTGCTATCAAGGAGATGATCACCAGGATAGCAGTTGATCAACATCTCATTGTGAGCGATGAAGTGATTGATGCCATTTTTTATGTGGCTCAGGGAGATATGCGCAAAGCAATTAATGCTTTGCAGGGTGCAGCTATCCTGGATAGAGCAATAGAACCTGCAATGATCTATGCTATCACCGCTACTGCAAGACCGGATGAGATAGAAGACCTGATTCTGCTCTGTCTTTCCGGAAACTTTGAAGGAGCCGGGAGGATGCTCGATCAGTTGTTGCATGATCGCGGAATAGCCCCCCAGGAACTTATCGGGCAACTGTACCGTGCGATTGTTAAGCGTGATCTTCCTGACGGGGTGAAGGTTCGGATGATTGATCAACTCGGGGAGACTGATTTTAGATTGTCAGAAGGAGCCTCAAGCGATATCCAGATGGAGGCATTGATAGCCAAATTTGTTATGTTCAGAGGGGGATAAACTCCGATTTATAGATTTTGAACCATATATCTATATCCGGGTAGAAAACCACCACAATACACAGATATGACAGAGTTCCTCCTCTTCATAGTGGATGGTCAACAGTTCGGACTTCCTGTAACCAATATCGATCATGTGGTACGGATGGTGATGATCACCCCAATCATTGCGGCACCACAGGCAGTTGCCGGGATAATCAATTATCATGGGGTCATCCTTCCTGTTTTTTCTATCAGAATGCGCTTATCTTTTCCGGATCGCCCTTCAATTCCAGATGATTTACTTATTATAACTGGTTCTGCAAAGAGAAAGGTCGCTCTCATAGCAGATCAGGTTAAAGGGGTTATACATCTTTCTGAAGAGATAATTCATGCAGATGAGATACTTCCTGGAATAACCGGAGTACAGGGAGTGATCCGAACTAGTGACGGTATGATTCTCATCACTGATATTGATCGGTTTCTGCTCCCTGAAGAGGAAGTGATTCTGAAAAAAATTCTATCATCTGAAGAAGGAGGTAAAACCGGGTGACTTTGCCGTTCTCTTCAGAAGAACTCATGAAAATCTCCCGGTTTGTCAATGAGCACATTGGCTTTTCTTATGCTTCAGAGAGAATGTCAGATCTGAGTAGAGGTTTTCTTTCTGCTTGCCAGGATCTTGGTGGAGATAGTCCTGCCTCCTGTCTGAAGATGCTCGATGATTCAGGATATTCTTCAAGACTTGAAGAAATGCTGGTAAAAAAAATCACCATCGGGGAGACCTATTTTTTCAG
>JAZDKH010000060.1:0-10489 GCA_043803325.1 Methanobacteriota archaeon
GTATTTGGACAGCGATATTAGAGAAATTTGTGATAGGTTGTCTAATAGTCAATAATTAATTTCGGATGTGAGCGTAGTAGATTAGAGAATGATTGATGAATCAGAACAAATTTTAGGTCTTTTCCATAATCGCTATTATACGACATATGATGAATGTCAAGGGCAGAGTTGTGGGCTTCTGATCGCCTGAGAGATTATATAAAGATTTTTAATAGAACTCATGCCGGTCTCCGGTGAGGGAGCACGGTCCTGACATAGTCCTCGGTTACATCAAAGATAGGGTCAGTTTTATTTTCCGATCGCATAAGAGGGATGACTTTGGTTCTAACTCCCATCCCTCTGCTCTCCACATACCCATAATCTCTGAGCATCTCAACGATGAGGGGATTTCTCGGAGATCGCTGGCCGGCGATCATCTTCTCAACGGTCATGGAGTTTGGGAGTGCTCCGGGGCTGATGATTTCGATGCGATCGGTGTACCTGGACACTTCGATATCTACCGACCGTGTCCAGTCCCGGTGACAGAAGGCGTTTATTACTGTCTCCCTGATGGCATCACTTGGGTAGAGCCAGGTTTTTGTCCGACGAAAACCCTGATTCACAGTATCAGACTCAATGGTCACGAATGGATGGATGATCTCAGTAAATCGTTCGATGAGGCCTGAATCGACGAGCGTTCTGGTCCCATCGGTATCAGGGAGGTATCTGCCGGTGAGGGGACCGTCGAGCACGGTATCAAGGAGGGTCTGATAGGATTTTTCATCTGAATCATACACAATCACCCGCAGTCCGGCCTGTTTGAGATATCGCCGTGGTGCAATCCCGAAGAGAACAAGGCCGGCGATGGTGCAGACAACTCGCTCTCCGGGTGCCTGGGTGAGCAGACCAAGGCCGGTCAGGCGACGGATCCAGATATCCTCGGTATCAGGGATATCCGGATCATTGATGGTATTGATGAGGTATTCACGAATCCGGGTGAGATCAAGGCTATGGAGGGTGGTACCCGGAACCGGGAGGAGTTCGGTGTGGAGAATTCCACCGGCTGCAAAGAGCCGGGCCTGCTGTTCGCGGGTAGCAAGCCGGGAGGTTGTATTATTAATCGTATCGATATGCGTTATGGGCACACTCACGGAGAAAATCTCTCCATAGCGAGAGCGGTCAGGTCTGCAAAAATCTCCAGAATTCTCCCGTCATCAGGAGAGATGACTCCACCCGACGCCTCAGGTTTTACTCCAAGTATCCCGAGAACTCCGTGACGGCTCCGGATGGGAATAAACCGGAACCGGGAAGCATGAAGCGTATCAGTATCATACCCAACGATCGCATTGTTGGTATACGCCCACATCGCGACTGCCTCCTCTTTATCATCCACTAGCAATCCATCAGATGCCCCTTTCACCGCAAGCGTATGCTCATTGGGCACGAGAATAACCGCTTTCCAGGTAAAATTCACCTCAATCTTAGATATGACGACTGATATGACGGTTGCGAGATCCAAAGCCCCAGTCAGTTTTTTAGCCAGGTTATAGAGCATGGCATTTTCTTTCTCGCGGGAATGAGCAGAAATGGCGTAATCCTGGGCTTTTGAGATGAGGTAACTGATGGTTACTCCCACAAGGATCATCCCTGCAAATGTTATCAGGTACTCGGTATCTGATACCTGGAATGTGTAATACGGGGGGACCATAAAGAAATCAAAGGCCAGAACACTCATGAATGCAGTGAATATTGCAAGATATAACCCCCGTCGAAAAGCCGCGATGACCACTACCATCAAAAAAACCATCATCAGATTTGTCTGGGAGATAACGGTCTTGGTAACCTCCCCGAAGGCAGCAACTACACCGACAAGAATGAGACTTTCCAGGTACTGGACCGGAGGTATAGGGGGAAAGAACGGCTCTTCGGAGGTGGGGGGAGTTTTATCGGTTTCTTCTCCAATACTTACGACATATACATCAATATCACCACTTTTATGAATCATCTGGTCGACGATAGATCCAAATACTATCTCCTTCCAGCGTGGCCGGAGCGTCTTTCCGATTATTATCCGGGTGATGTTATGCTTCTTTGCATATCCTACAAGGGTATCCGGAACACTCAACCCAAATATCGTCTCTGTCTTCCCACCAAGACTATCAGCCAGTTTAATCGTCTTCCACACTTGTTCTTTAGATCTCTTTGGAAGTCGGTAATGAGAAGGAGTCTCGACGTATACTGCTCTCCAGTCAGAATTTATTCGATCTGCCTGTCTTCTCGTAGTTCTGACCAGTCGTCCTGAGAGGGGACTGGGGCCAATAGAAACGAGCAGATGTTCAGATACCGGCCAGGGCCCGGGAATCGAACGGGTCTGCATATATGCAAGCATCTGGGTATCGACCCGTTCTGCGGTCTTGCGAAGGGATAACTCCCGGAGTGCATACAGATTTCCTTCATTAAAGAACTTCTCCACCGCACGCGAAGCCATATCAGGGACATAGACCTTCCCTTCAGAAAGACGCTGCAGTAACTCCGGAGGAGGGAGATCCATCAGTTCAATCTCATCAGCTTCGTCTATGACCCGGTCAGGAATGGTCTCTCTGACCATAACCGTGGTTATCTGGGCAACGACATCACGAACGCTGTCCAGATGCTGAATATTGAGGGTTGTATACACATCAATGCCGGCCAGAAGGAGCTCTTCGACATCCATATACCGTTTTGAATGCCGGGTATCCGGGGGATTCGAATGGGCCAACTCATCAACGAGCACCAGTTGGGGGTGCTCGGAGAGAATAGCATCGAGATCCATCTCATACAAGAAGGTTGTTTTGTATTGGATCTCCTTGCGGGGGATGAGAGGGAGTCCCAGAGTCAGGGCCTCTGTCTCTGCTCTCCCGTGGGTCTCAACATACCCAATCCTGACATCAATACCTTCATCCTGACGGAGATGAGCTGCTTTAAGCATCTCATATGTCTTACCCACTCCTGCTGCGTACCCGAGAAAGATCTTTAACTTGCCTTTTTTTTTCCTTTGTTCATCGTTTTGAATCAGTGCAAGCAGGACATCAGGGTCAGGTCGTGCATCAGGATCCATCTCTTCATCCCATTCCTAAAAAGACCAGAAGGATATCTATCAATTTGATCCCGATAAAGGGAGTGATGACTCCCCCTACCCCGTATATCAGAATATTATTTCGGAGTGCTTCGTCTGCAGTCATTGGTTTATATTTCACTCCTCGAAGAGCAAGTGGGATGAGGGCAACGATGACGAGTGCATTGAAGATAACCGCCGAAAGAATCGCCTGATGAAGTCCCATGACGTTCAACGTCGCCAGTACCGGATAGGTACCTATAAATGCTGCAGGGATGATAGCAAAGTACTTGGCGAGATCATTGGCGATACTAAAGGTGGTAAGAGCCCCTCTGGTCATCAGCAGCTGCTTTCCGATCTCAACGATCTCGATCAGTTTTGTGGGATTACTATCGAGATCAACCATGTTGGCAGCTTCCCTGGCTGGCTGGGTTCCGGTATTCATGGCAACGGCCACATCAGCCTGGGCAAGTGCCGGGGCATCATTGGTCCCGTCACCGGTCATGGCAACCAGTCTCCCTTCTGCCTGATACTCCCTGATGAGACTGAGTTTACTCTCCGGGGTCGCCTCTGCAAGAAAATCATCGACACCGGCTTCTGCAGCGATGGTTGCGGCGGTTAGGCGGTTATCCCCGGTGATCATCACCGTCTTGATACCCATATGACGAAGCTGGGAAAACCGCTCTTTTATACCTCCTTTGACGATATCTTTCAGGTAAACGACCCCTAAGGCCTTCCCGTTCTCTGCCACGACAAGGGGTGTTCCTCCTGCCCGGGAGATAGTATCTACTTCGGATATGAGCTCTTCAGATACCTGATTTCCCTGATCTTTGATGTATGTGAAGATCGATTCAGAAGATCCTTTTCGGATCTCAGTCTCTGCGATATTGACTCCACTCATTCGGGTATGACTGGAGAAGGGGATGAACTGCATCTCCGGGGTCGTGTCATGGGCACCGACCGTCCTTCCCCGCAGACCGTATCGCTCTTTCACCAGAATTACGATACTTCTCCCTTCCGGTGTCTCATCTGCCAGAGAGGCAAGTTGTGCTACCTCTGCCAGTTCTGAAATTGGGGTGTCATCTACCGGGATAAGATCAACTGCTTCCCGGTTTCCCAGGGTGATGGTGCCGGTCTTATCAAGGAGGAGTACATCCACGTCCCCTGCTGCCTCAATCGCCCTTCCTGAGGTGGTGATGACATTTCTTTGAATCAGCCGATCCATCCCGGCGATACCGATTGCACTGAGCAGTCCGCCTATGGTTGTAGGAATAAGGCAGACCAGCAGGGCAATGAGGACGGTGATGGATACCACCGAGCCGGTGCCGGAGGCTTTGACACTGTACCAGGAAAAGGCGTAGAGGGTTGAACATACGAAGAGAAAGATGGCTGTCAGACTGATGAGAAGAATATTCAGGGCTATCTCATTGGGAGTCTTCTGCCGTTTTGCCCCTTCGATGAGGGATATCATCTTATCAAGGAATCCTTCACCCGGGTTTGCGGTCACTCTGACCACTAACCAGTCTGAAAGCACCGTCGTCCCTCCGGTTACAGCGCTGCGATCACCTCCTGCTTCCCTGATGACCGGAGCACTCTCCCCGGTGATGGCACTCTCATTCACTGAAGCGATCCCCTGAATAATCTCCCCGTCAACGGGAATGATGTCCCCGGATTCAACGTAAAAGAGATCATTTTTCTCAAGCTGAGAAGACGGAACCTTCTCACAGTCAGATTGTTTTAGAGGGGAGTTCTCTGAAGGAACACATTTCCCTGGTATTCGTTTCGCCTCAGTATCCTGTCGCATCTGTTTAAGGGCCTGGGCCTGGGCTTTTCCCCTTCCTTCTGCCAGAGCCTCAGCAAAGTTTGCAAAGAGGACGGTGAACCAGAGCCAGATAGAGATCATTCCGATGAACCAGGCAGGTGCTTCGCCGTGCCCGAAAATTGCCTGTATCCAGAGGAACGTGGTGAGGAGGCTGCCTATCTCCACGACAAACATGACCAGGTTCCTGATCATCAGTCTCGGGTCAAGTTTGATAAACGATTCCCTGATTGCCCTGAAGTACACATCATTTTGAGAGGATTCTTTCCGGGGATTGTATCCTGGATCAGACATGCAGCATCCCTCCCTGTATCAGATATTCTGCAATGGGACCGAGGGCAAGGGCGGGAAGGAAACTCAGAACGCCAATGGTCACCACGACAAATACCAGCCAGATGATAAAGAGTGGGCGGTGATCCTGAAGGGTAGCTTCTGACAGGGGTACTATCTTCTTTTGAGCAAATGCTCCGGCCAGGGCTAATGTCAGGATCGCAAGCGGGTACCGACCGATGAACATCCCGATAGCCAGGGCTATGTTGTAAAACAGGGTATCAGCGCCGAGTCCACCGAATGCACTCCCATTATTACCTACGGCGGATGAGAATGCATACAAAATTTCTGAGAGTCCGTGGGCTCCGGGGTTGAAGATAGAAGAGACCCCTGCCTCTGTCATAGATGCGACTGCTGAACCGGTGAGTATTGCTGCGATCGGTATAAGGATAATAACCGCAGCAAAGCTCATCTCCCGTGGTTCAATCTTTTTTCCCAGGTATTCCGGTGTCCGGCCAACCATAAGCCCGGCAATAAACATCGCGATAATCACATACACGATCATTACATAGAGGCCGGATCCAACCCCGCCAAAGACAACTTCTCCGAACTGGATCATGAGGAGGGGGATCATTCCTCCTAGTGGCGTGTATGAGTCATGTATGGAGTTCACTGCTCCGCAGGAGGTGGCGGTCGTGGATACCGCAAAGAGAGCACTGCTCAATATCCCAAATCTGACCTCTTTTCCCTCCATATTCCCTCCTGATTGAATATTTGAAGGGGTCTGGTCAATCCCGTTCTCTGCGAGTAGTGGATTTCCGTTCTGTTCAACCCAGAAACACATACCTATCAAGGGGATAAGGATGATGGTCATTGCGATCAGGATAGCGGCGCCCTTTTTGACCGTTCCGATCATGCTTCCAAACGTGTAGCACAGACTTGCTGAGATCAGGAGAAGGGCAAGGATCGTAAGGAAATTTGAGAATGGTGTCGGGTTCTCATACGGGTGTGCAGAGTTGACATTAAAGAACCCGCCACCGTTTGTACCAAGTAATTTTATGGCTATCTGAGATGCTGCAGGACCCTGGGGGATAGTCTGGGTGGAAGTAGTTACCGTCCCATTCTCAGTGATAGGATCGAGAAGCGGTACCGTTATAGGGCCTGCGAAGTTCTGCACTGATCCCTGAGAGACCAGGATCAATGAGAAGACGATACACAGGGGTATCAGTATCCAGACACTTCGCAGAAGTAAAATCCAGAAATTGCCGATATTATCGGTGTGTTTCCGGGTAAATCCATATATCAACGCGATAAGAACCGCCATACCGGTTGCTGCAGAGACAAAGTTCTGAACCGTCAGTGCCATCATCTGAGTCAGGTAACTGAGCGTGGTTTCTCCTGCATATGCCTGCCAGTTGGTGTTAGTGGCAAAACTGACTGCAGTATTGAGGGCAAGATCCGGAGCCACCGGTCCAAGACCGAGTGGATTGAGAGGGAGATATTGTTGTATCGACTGGAGGAGGAATACGACGATGATGCCAAGGATATTGAAGATCATCAGGGCTCCTGCAAAAGTTTTCCAGTTCATCTCTTCGTCTGCTTTGACCCCCGCTGTTTTCAAAATCCATCTTTCAAGGGGATCCATGAGCGGTGAGACAATCGTCTTCTCACCCCGGTACATCCGGGCCATAAATCTGCCGACAGGTACGACAAGCACGAATAGAACGATAAAGAAGAGGATGAACTGGAACCAGTCTATCTCACGAACCCCAAAGATGAACGTGACATTCTGCTGAATGGGGTGAGATGAATCTACCGAGAGTGATGCTCCTCCTGACTTCCGGGATGCAGAATATGTATCCAGGGCAAGGTTCAGGTTCAGAACATTCACCCGTGGTTCTCCAAATATGCCGAACTGCCTTTCCTGCGTTGACCGCCCTACCAGGGCGGTAATCTCATTTTCTTGTAGTCCCCGCTCTTTTGCAACCCTGGGGATCTGAAAAGAGGCGGAAGCCAGACTGATATCAGGGTCAAGCCCACTTCCTGATGCAGTGACCAGGTCAACGGGTATCGGGCTCGTATTTTCCGGATCAGCAGCACGCAGTGCTTCTACCCGTCCTTTCACGGTATCCAGGAGGATGGAATTTGATGGACCCAGATTTGATCCAGATGAGAGTCCTGGATTATAAGCCGGGGATGTTGCAGATGGCCGTCCCCAGAAGTATGTGGGATCTGAAAATGGCTGTCCGATGAGCGACGAACCAACGGGTTTTCCATCAATGAATATGAGATTTCCATTTGCCTGTGATGGAAAGACCGTCTGGGCTATACCAGTGACCACCAGAGGGTATACCACTCCGGTGATCAACGTGAGCAATACAAAGATGATTATTGCAGGCTTAATCTGCCGCATAATCGAGATTAAGGTTTCATTCGATTCCATTCGTATCAACCCTGAGGTTGAGAGAGGTTATGTTACAGAGTATCGGTAGAAGAGAAGGTATAATGTTGGATAATATTTTTCCTGTCCTGGATGAATAAAAGTATCCCTCTATTCTGGATCTCGGTGCTCAGCGATATTCGCAGGAAATCTGTGTCTATTCCTTGTTTCTGTTTACCAAATCTTCCGGGTGATATATGAAATTTATAACATTTTGGACAGCCTCAAACTACTTCTCATATGCCTGACCAACCGATAAGAAGTAATCGGAGCAGATGTGATCGATAAAAAGAAAATCTGGATATATATTTCGTTTGCTATCAGTGCTCTTATCCTTGCAACAATATTATTATCCACATTTAATGAAGAGACATTTGGGTATCTCTCTCATCTGAACATCTTCTGTCTGGTTCTCGCAATTGCCCTTCGAATCCTCTCATTCTCCTTCTGGGCCGAACGGATCCGGGTAATGTCGGGATCTCTCGGATACATTGTACCGTTTACGACCTGTTTCGTTGCAGTCATCGCTAATCTCCTGGTCGCGGCAATTACCCCGAGTTCAGCCGGAGGTGAGCCGGTGAGAATCCATGAACTGTTCAAATCCGGGGTGAATGTGGGTGATGCAACGGCAGTCGTGATCACAGAACGGTTCCTTGATGCAATTATTCTGGTAATAATGGCTATTCTCGGCCTTCTTCTCATGTGGGATTCAGTCGCTGGTCTGGGAGATGCGTTTGTCGCAGTGATATTCTTCTCAATCGGAATGCTCCTTCTGTTCGATTTCATCCTCGTTCTCGCGATAAAATACCCGGTGAAGGTGAAAGGGAGAGTCAACCAGATACTCCGGGTGGTTAAGAAAAGATGGAACCGCCCGTGGGTTGAACGGTTTGCTTCCCGAACTGATGAAGAATTTGATCATTTTACCTCAGGGCTCACGGCTTTTACGGGCTGTGCACGAATGGGCTTCTTTAAGGGGTTTTGCTACTCATTCCTCTTCTGGTTCTCCGAGTTTATTGTTGCCTCGGTAATTCTCGTGGGTCTGGGTCTTCCTCCATCTATCGGGAACTCCCTGTTTGCTCAGCTTCTCATTGCTCTGGTTAGTATGATACCACTGACACCCGGAGCTGCCGGTATCGCTGAGATTTCAGCAGCCTCTTTATATGTTCTGTTTGTTCCAACTGCTGTTCTGGGTGTTTTTATTCTCCTGTGGCGGCTGATCATGTTCTACGTAAACATTGTATTTGGTCTCATCGGAACAATGATCATCGTGAGAAGAGAAGTTACCCAAAAAGAGTAGGGGAATTATCCTCCATCCTGGTTTGAAGGTGTTGATCGGAGATTAGGACCTGGATCTCCCTGGTTTCTCGTGATCCTATTCTTGAGGTTATTACATTTCAAGCCGGGTTACCACCCCGTGAACACGGTCAGGCGGGAGCCGGTAATACTGGACAAACGATGGCGATAATCGTTTGATTACTGCATAGACCTTCCAGATCGGTTTATTCGTTACGATCTCCTCCATCCCATAGAATACCGTAGTCTCTTCTATACCAAGTTGTCTGATGATCGTGAGGATATGGATCACCTGCATATAGCCGTACTGAATGGAGAGATACCTGAGTCCCGGACGGACCCCCTGCAGCTTCCAGGATACTCCATAGGCCTTTTCGGTGGGCTGGACTGAAATTATTACGTTGTCCCTGTATACAATTCCGTGGATGAACATCGTCCTAGTCATGTACGCAGGGATGTGGTCTATCGACTGGGCAAAGAAGATGGCAGTTCCCTCTAGTTTCGGATGATGGGTATACCGGTCTTCAAACTTCTTCAAAAAAACCTCCCGATCCATCGGATTCAGTCCCCGGTACAGCACTTTCTGACCTTCGGTGAAGATAACAAAGACTGAGAAGGGGATAGCCGCAATAACCAGAGACCAGTATCCCCCTACTGGGATCTTATGGAGGAGCGAGAAGAAGAAGAGCAGGTCAATGACTGTTACGAAGAGGGAAAGGGCAATAGCAAGAGTTTGCCTCCTATACCAGAATATCACACTCATCATAACACCGGTGATCAGCATCGTCCCACTGACTGCAATACCATACGCTGCTGCGAGCCGCTCTGATGAGCCGAAGATGAGCAGCATAAAGATAACTGCGATACACAGAGCCCAGTTCACGGTATTGATGTATATCTGGGTTCGCATCTCTGATGAGGTATAATCTATCGGGAGCCGGGGGAGGAGATGGGTGTTGATCCCCTGGTAAATGACTGAGAAGATACCGCTGATGACCGCCTGGGAGGCGATGATCGTTGCGAGGACAGTAAGAATCAGGAATGGAATATAGAGGATTGCAGCTTCAGAGATGATCATCCCGAAGAACGGGTTTGGTACAGGCCCGGCCCGGATGAGAAATGCTCCCTGCCCGAGATAGACCAGGGTTAAAGCAGCAAATACAATGAGCCATGCCCACCGGATCGGCTCTCTGCCAAGATGTCCCATATCAGCAAAGAGAGCTTCTCCGCCTGTTGCACAGAGGATAATGAGTGAGAGGGAGAGGAATGCCTGGTCCGGATCCTGCAGGATGAATGAAAGGGCGTATGTCGGACTCAGGGCAAGAATGATCTCCGGACTTCTGATCAATGAGACCAGACCAAAGACGGCGAGGGAGACGAACCATGCGATCATCACCGGACCAAAGGCGATCGCTACCTTGTCTGTGCCTCTCTTTTGGAACCAGAAGAGGAGAAGGGTGATGATGATTGCCAGAAGGACCAGCGTCCCCTCTGCGATACCTGCCCCCCCCGGTATCAGTCGTACTCCCTCAACTGCTGAAAGGATACTGATGGCCGGGGTGATTACACAGTCCCCAATCATCAGAGAGACTCC